>JBBABD010000012.1 GCA_041657845.1 Parcubacteria group bacterium | reverse complement strand
AAAAAGATTAGAATATGGAACAATGAATACAATAATCTGGAACATTGCGGTTTAAATGGAAAAACTCCTAACGAAATGCTACAATTATTAATAATCAAAGAACCGACAAATGTATGTGTTTAAAACACCAAAATAAAAAAAGAAAACAGCCCCTCAAGAGTTGGCGTTTGTCGGTTTCAACGGTTAAGACGCTGATTAAGCCGTTGGAATCGAAGCAACTAAGAGTTGATTAAAAATCAGAAATAATTATCCCCTTCTTTTTCATTTTCAATTCCTCGTCATCGTTGGGATGGGATTTTTTAAATTCGGTAAAAGAATAGGTCTTATCTCCTTTCAAATGAACTATCCCGTTTTTTGGCAATTCACTGAGATGAGTAATGACTTTTTCTATTTTTCCATTTCTTACTATCAAATGAACGCATCCTTTAATCTTTTTCATAATTATTTAATTAATTACTTACCCAAAACAATAATATTATTCTTTTTATCAAAATAATATTCTGGATTTTTTTCCAGCCATTTTGAAATGTCAGTCCACTGGAGACCATGAAATCCAAATTGCCCATCCCATGCGATACTTTCATCATCTTCTCCTTCAAAACTAAACTGTTTGGCAATATTGACAGGAGCAAATTTAATGCCATTGCTTTCTAATAATTTGCGACTGTGAACACACAAAACGACATCCTCGGGATGATAATTCGAAAAAATATTTTCCTTTGCCAACCTTGAACACAGCGATGTAAACTTTTTACTTCGCAAACTGAAACCACCATTCCCTACAATAAACTTTCCCAAAAGCTCTTTAGGAAAACCGAAATTTTTGACCGACCAGTCAGCTGTAAGCCATGGTGCCCCAACATAATCATATTTCAAAAATTCATCCGTCCATTTCTCAGGATTTAATATGAATCCATCATACTGGAAAATAAGCACGTATTCCGTATCAACATATTTTTCTAACTCTGCAATAATAAAACGTGAATATTCTTCTGTTGAAATAATAGGATTTATTTTTACAATATTAGAATCATTTGATTCCAATGACGTCAGAAGTTTAACACTTCCAAAATCAAAATATTTTTGGCATATATCCGCAGCCAAAATAAGCCTACTAATATCAATGCAATCAATTCCAAGCAACGTAACGTTTTCCAATTTTTTCCTTTCCATAACTGCGTAATTAATTGCTTATCTTTTCCAAAACCACATTATTCATTAAAAACCGACTCCAATTGTCTAGTCAATATTTCCATTGATCCATCTCTTTTCCCGGTGTCTTTTGCCTCTTCTTTCTTTTTCTCATAAATTTCAACGATTATTTTTTCTGTCATTTCAAATTTTCTGACAATATCCATCTTTCCGACTTTCCCAGCATATTCTTTGAAAACTCCCAGTTGCTGAATTATTTCTTCGAGTACCTGAAATTGGATAAAATGTTCTCCTAATTCTTTATTCTTCTTGCCTTCCATAAATTCAACCAACTCCTTAACCGTTTCCCGACTAGCTGAAATTACTACCCCCGGAATCTGAGATAATTGTCCGGTAAAATCCATATTGCTGGATTGAAAATATTTTATCTCTGAAAGCTTTCCGCTATTAATTTTTTCCTTAATCTTCTGAAATTTTTTCTTCAAATGAACGCTATAAGTAATATCAACTCCCAATCCTAAATGATGAGGATTTTTTTCTTCTTCAGAAAATTCGGCAATTGCGTCTACTCCGTTTATAATATCATCGTATTCGCTAGTAGGGATTAGAGCCGCATTTTCTCCCAGCCAATTGCTGAGTTCTGCATGCTTGTTAAAAACTGATTCGAATATGATTGCCAGTTTTTTTGCTTCAACATCTTCAGGCGTCCTCGTTTTTAAAAACTTCTCCTTTATATGATTTACGGTAGACATGTCCCGATCAACTGCTTCATCCCCATACAATTTTCGAAATCGCTCAATATCGATCCTGTATTCCGCAAGATCTTCTTGCGCTTCTCTAAACCGCTTTTCTAAATCGGGAAAAATAACCTGCTCATTTTTAAAAATTGAATCTTCAATAGTTTTCATTTTTTAGATACTTAATAATTTATTAATTTATTTTTTCCAAAACCACCAGCAACTCGATTGTGCCATCGTCGCCTGAAAAAAATTACCTCAGCAACTGTGTAATCAGCGCGACCATTTGTTTTTTTTCTTTGGGATTGCTTTCGGCAACAAGAAGCGCCAGCGCCGCTAAAGTGTTGTCATTGATTTTTCTTTCTCCGCTATTTCGATAGAGATAATTGTTTTTATCCAGGAAATGCACGAATAAAAATGAACCGATGCGCTTGTTGCCATCAGAAAACGGATGGTCTTTAATTATCAAATAGAGAAGATGCGAAGCTTTCGATTCCAGGTCTCTGTAAAGTTCTTTGCCTCCAAATGTCTGATACAAATTTCCAATAATCGCGTCTAAAGATTTACCTCTTTCAAAACCAAAAATATCCCCGGCTTCTTTTTTGGTAATGAGTTCCCTTTTGATTTCAGCAATAATATCCCGGCATTTTTCGTAAGTAAGCTTGAAAGTGGTTTTTCCTCCTCCAATTTTTTTCAGCTTGCTCTTGTCGTATTGTTCAAGAATCGTGAGCGTTTTGGAATAATCAGCCAAGAGATTCAGAATTTCTTTCTCTTGTCCGCGAAGAAGTTTGGCTTCTGATTTTTTCTTTAGAAAATTAATTGTTTGCTGAAGCTCAAAAAATTTGTTTTTCGCTTTTAAAAGCCGCTTTTCATTTACCGCGTAACCCTCCAGAAGATATTTTTTCAATATTTTTGTCGCCCAAATGCGAAATTGAGTAGCTCGCCTGGAATTAATTCGATAACCAACAGCGATAATCATATCAAGATTAAACAGCTCTAATTTTCTTTTAATATGGCGACTGCCCTCTCTTTGAACTGTTTCCAAAATGGAAACAGTTGACTTTTTGGTCAACTCTCCTTCTCTATCTATATTATTCACATGCTTTGATATGGCAGGAATATTAACACCAAATAACTCTGCAATCTGTTTTTGTGTCAGCCAAATATTCTCATCTTTTAATTTTACTTCAAGCTCAATATCCCCGCTTTTTGGCTGATAAATAATAACTTCACCTCTATTTAATTGTCTCTCATTCTTCTTTTTCATTTTTTCTATTTTAACGCTTACAGTGATATTATACCACTATAATATTTCTAGTCAATACTTTCTCATCTTTTCTATTTCTATTCTATCCTCTTTCCCCTTTTTTGCAAACAAAAAAACTCCTTGCGGAGCTCTTTTGAAATTTTACTCTTTCACGATTTCCAAAGCTTTGTCCAGTTGCGGATCTTTGTTGTTGTCATAATCATCGGTTGTAAGATCGACTTTCACATCCGGCTCGATTCCTTTTTCATTTATCTGGTTCCCTTTTGGCGTTAGCCAATGAGCCACAGTAACTTTCATCGAAGTTCCCTGCGATAGATTAATTAATTCCTGAACCGATCCTTTTCCAAAAGATTTCTTTCCTACCAAAGTTACATTGTCCCTATTTTCCCGAAGCGCTCCCGCCAAAATTTCCGATGCGCTGGCGCTTCCTTCATTAATGAGCACGACTGTTTTTATTCCGCTAAATTCGTCCCCTCCTTTAGCCAGCAACTTATTTCGCTGGCCGTCTTTATCTTCTTCCATAACGACAATATCGCCTTTGGGCAGCATTTTGCTTCCGATTTCAACCGCAGTTTCCAAATATCCTCCCGGATCATTTCTGAGATCAATTATAATTCCTTTAGCATTATTGGCTTTGATTTGTTTTAATGCGGCTCCAAATTCCCTGAAAGTAGTTTCGCCAAAACGGGAAATTTTAACGTATGCGATGTTTCCTTCTTTTTCTTCAAATTTAACACTCTTCACGTTTATAACATCCCTCGTTATCGAAATTTCGCGCGTATCCTGTTCCCCTTCTCTAAAAATTGTCATCTTAACTTCAGTGCCCTTTTTTCCATGAAGCAAATCGACTGCTCCATCGATAGTCATATCTGAAGTATTTTTATCGCCAATTTTGATTATTTTATCTCCTGCCCGAAGACCCGATTTTTCAGCCGGAGTCCCTTCGAGAGGAGCAATTATAGTAAGAACCCCGCCTTTCATTCCAATCTCCGCACCAATTCCCTCAAAGCTTCCCGTAATATCTTCATTAAATTTCTTGTTTTCTTCCGGATCGAAAAAATTTGTATACGGATCTCCGGTAGCTGCCAGCATTCCTTTTATTGCCCCGTAGAATAATTTTTGGGCATCAAGTTTGGACGAATTAACATATTTTTCCTTCAGGATATCCCAGGTTTTCCAAAAAAGAGAAAAATCCAAGCTATCTATCTTTCCTTCCTTGTTTATAATAACAGCACTTTCAAGCGGCATGCTCGCATTCTGAGTGCTTAAGCTTTCATTTTTTCCCTTTTGAAGCCCAAACCAAAAACCGGCCAAAGAAAATAGAACAATAAAACCGATAACTAAAAAACGGTTCATTAATTTCCTATTTTTCTTTTCTATATTGATATTTTTTTCCAAATCATTTTCCATAACTTATTATTCATGTTTCGGTACCGGTTTTCCCCAATACTTCAAAAAATATTTAATAGCGCTAAAAATGTGAGTCCAAGTAAGTTTATTAAAAAATATGGAGTAGAAAAACCCTCCTTTGTCGCTTCCTTTTCCATGATAATGATTCATTACTGATAAAGGATAATAGACAACCTTGCAGCCATTTTCCCAAAATCTCCGGCACCAATCGACATCTTCCATATACATAGAAAACTTGGGATCCATCATTCCAACCTTTTGTGCTGCAGATTTTGAAACCAACATCACCGATCCCATCAGCCAATCCACTTCTTTCGGACTCAAGTGATCATAATCTTTCATTGAGAACCAATCCAGATGTTTTTTCACAAAACCTAATTTCTGCAAAAATGATATTCTCCGATATACAATCGTAAGCGGCTTATAATAATGAAAGCAGGAATATTGCAGCGTTCCATTGAAATTCAAAAGCTTCGGCCCAACCATTCCCACCTCCGGATTTTCTTTAATGTATGCAAGCAATTTCTCCACAGATCCGGGGGAAACAATAATATCTCCGTTGAGAAGAAGAATGGCATCGCCCTTGCTTTCTTCCAGCCCTTTTTTCAACATCGATTGGAATCCAACATTTTTCTTGAAAGGGAAAAATTTCACATCCGG
The DNA here is from genome assembly GCA_041657845.1 of Parcubacteria group bacterium. NCBI lineage: Bacteria > Parcubacteria group bacterium. The sequence continues at coordinate 18,478 of JBBABD010000012.1, read as the reverse complement.
ATATTCCTCCCTCATCATCATTTCAGTTTCTTCCTGGGTTTCTGAGTCGGCAACAATCAATTCATATTCAACATTTAATACGTTTTTTCTTATTGAATCGATGCAGAGCTTCAAAAGTTCCGGGTTGCGATAATTGTTTATAGCAATCGAAAGCATATTTTATAAATCCAAATGTTAAACAAGCCCTTCCAATTCTTTCTTTAATACCTCCTTATTTTGCAATCCGGTAAATTCTTTAACAATTTTTCCTCCTTTAAAAATCTTGAGCGAAGGAATTGACATTATTTCGTATTTGCCGGCCGTTTCAGGATTTGCGTCTACTTCAATTTTTCCCACTTTTGCTTTTCCTTCCATTTCTTTGGATAATTCTTCAATTGTTGAACCTATCATTTGGCACGGACCGCACCAAGTCGCCCAAAAGTCGACTAGCACCGGCTTATCGCTTTTGATTACTTCTTGCTGGAAATTTTTATCGTTAAATTCCAATATCATATGTTTTAGATTCATTAATTATTTTCCCAATCTTCTTTCCCTTTTTTCAAATTCTCCGATTGCTTTCTCAAATTCTTCTTCTTTGAAATCCGGATAGAGTATCTCGGAAAAATACATCTGCGAATTAGCAATGTCCCACATCATAAAACCGGCGCTGAGGTGAGGTTCTCCTCCCGTCCTTACTAAAAAATCAACTGGAGGGATATCGCGAGTCATTAAATTTTCCTTTATCAAATCGCTTGTTACTTCCTGCCCCGGCTTATATTTTTTTACAATATTTTTTACCGCTTCAATCATTTCATCATCGCCATTATAAGCCAGAAAAAAATTCAAAAAATTATTCTTATAATCTTTCGTTTTCTGGATGCATTTGTGAATGATATCTTTTAATTTTCCGGGAAATTGTTCCTCCCATTTTCCGACAAAATTGATTCTGATTTTATTGTTATGTATTTCTTCACTATCAATAAGACTGCTGAAATATTTTTCATAAATTCCAAGCAGCGCCTTTTTTTCTTGAAAAGGGCGCTTCTTCAAATTTTCGAGTGAAGAACCCCAAAAAGAAATATATTTCACTCCCATATTAAAAGCTTTTCTGATCAATAGCTCTGTGTTTTTGGCTCCATACTCATGGCCAATCCAGGAATCCATTCCCCTTTTTTTAGCCCACCTCCTGTTTCCGTCGGGTATTATCGCCACATGATTTGGAATATTTCTTTCGGACATAATGCAAAATTAACGGATTAAAGAGCTAAATAAAAACTCGTTAACAAGTTGCCCCGTTAATTAATTTCAAAAAAAATTTATAACAATATTGTATCACAAAAAATTTAAAATATCTAAGCCTCTCTATTAATCATATAATCCGACATCCCCAGTAAAAAATCTTTAGCTTCTTTTTTTATATTCATTTTATCCAGTTTTTTCTTTCCTTCCTTCACGCAATTATACGCCAAACTTTCCGCATAAGCTAATGCTCCGGTTTCTCTTATTATATCTCTAAATGTCTTTATGTCGCCTGAGGTTAAATTTTCTTTTCCCAATATTCCATCAAGCATTTTCCTCTGTTCTTTGCTGGCTTTCTCCCTCGCTTTTACTACAAGCAAAGTCATTTTTCCTTCCTTGATGTCGGAACCAACCTCTTTCCCGAGTTTCTTCCCGTTCCCAAAAATCCCCAAAATATCATCCTGAATCTGAAAAGCGATTCCTGTTGGAATGGAATAGCCAATAATTTCCTTGTTTAATTTGCTATCAGATCCCCCAAGAACCGCTCCAAGATGAAGCGGACCTTCAATTGTATATTTCGCAGTTTTGTATTCATACATATCCAAAACATCTTTTTCTGTCGCTTTTCCCTTGTATTCAATATAAAAATCCTTTACTTCGCCAATAACAGTATAGGAAATAATTGATTGAAGATTGAAAAGCGCTTTTATTATTAGCTTTTCATTAAATCCAGAATTAAATATTATCTGATTTCCAAGAGCGGCTATCATATCTCCGACAATTAGAGCCATCGAAATTCCAAAGTGTCTTGGATCTTTATCTGGAAATAATCTTTGGCCCATTTTTTCATATCTTCTATTGACGGTATCTTTTCCGTGGCGCTCAAAATCTCTGTCGATTATGTCATCATGAATCAGAAGAAACATATGGATAAGCTCGATGCTAACCGCGGTTTTCAGCATTTTTTCTCTTTCTTCGCCTCCAGCGCCAATATAACCATAATACATAAGTGCTGGGCGAATTCTTTTGCCTCCAGCCAAAGTAAATTTCTTGATATATTTAAGAGCATCGGCTATTACCGCATCTTTTTTCTTCGATTCTTCAATTGTTTTGTCCAGATATATCGATATTTCTTTGTCAATTTTCTTTTTGAAATCCCGAAGAGTTTCCTTAAAATCCATAAAAAATTTCAGCTTTTAACTGATTTTATAATTGAATAAATAATTCCCTGATGCCTGAATAAATTCTACCATTAAGCTATAAAAAAGCAAACTTGACTTTTTTATTCAATAGTTGTATTATATATGCGGTTGTTTTAATAATATTACAAAGGGGGTACGGCTGTGGATGAAGATTGGATTAGTTTTTTCAGGACTCTTCAGGAACGAATACAAATAATGCTAGATGATTTGTATTGCGGTTCTGACACAAATCCATCGTATTGTTTTGTGAACGGGGAGCTAGTCAAAAACGGCATGATAGTCAAGATCATGATTGCTCATCCGAGCAATCTGATCGTTGATTTCTCCCAAGTTTCTTCTTATCTTTCGGGCAAGGGATACGACGTGAGCCATTTCGATCGCCGTAATGGTAATCAATCCCCTTTTAGTCCCGGAGATGAATGGTGGATTGCAAAAAAACTTGCCATTTCTGTCGGCAAGCCATTCTCATCCTTTTTCAGATGCTTCTGCTAAACTAAACCTGTTTTTAGGCCTTATCGAATCCTCGATAAGGCCTCTCTTTTTATTCAAGACTAATAATTTTATCCTTTTCTTCTCATTCTTGTCCTTTCTACTTCCGTCAGATATTTTTTTCGCAGACGGATGTTTTTCGGAGTTACTTCCAGATATTCATCATTCTTCATAATTTCTAATCCTCTTTCCAAAGAAAGATCGAGAGGCGGAACAAGCTTAATGGCTTCATCCGCTCCGGAAGAACGCATATTGGACATTTGTTTTCCTTTAATCGGATTGACTGCCATTTCGTCTCCTTTGGAAACATTTCCAATTACCATTCCTTCATACACTTCCGAGTTCGCTCCGATGTAAAGCGTTCCCCGCTCCTGAAGATTATATAAGGAAAATCCGAGCGCTTTTCCGGTCGCCATTGAAGTCATTGAACCCAGTTCGTGTTTTTCAATCGGACCGACATAGGGTTTAAACCCTACTACTCGCGTGTACAAAATTCCTTCACCCCGAGTATCAATCACAAATTCACTTCGGTATCCGAAAAGCCCGCGGGTGGGAATTTCAAAAATCATTCTCGTGTGTCCGTTTTCCATTTTCATTTCCGCCATATTTCCTTTTCGCTTGGACATTTTGGCAATTACTGTTCCCGACATATCATCCGGAACGTCAATCGTCACTTCTTCAAACGGTTCCAGCTTGTTATCATTCTCATCTTTTTTAATAATAACGTGGGGTTGAGAAACCTGGACTTCATATCCTTCTCGCCTCATATTTTCCAAAAGGATTGCCACATGAAGTTCTCCTCTGCCAAAAACTCTGTACGATTCCGCGGAAGAAAAATCAATCTTAAGCCCGACATTAACTTCCAATTCCTTTTCCAATCTTTCTCTAATTTGCCTGTTGGTAACCAGTGTTCCCTCCTTTCCTCCTAGAGGAGAATTGTTTACCAAAAAATTAAGCGCAATTGTCGGTTCATCGATACTGATGGCCGGAAGCGCTTCTTGATCATTTTTTTCGCAAATTGTTTCTCCAATAAAAATATCAGGAAGCCCTGCAATCATTACAATATCTCCGGCAACAGCCTCAGCCACTTCTTTCCTCTCAAGGCCTTGAAAAGTAAAAAGTTTGGTTACTTTTCCCGTTCTCACTTCTCCAGTCGGTTTTTTGACAAAAACATTCTGAATATTTTTTATTGTTCCCTGATGAACTCTGGCAATGGCCAGGCGTCCCAAAAAATTATCATAACCAAGATTAAAAGGCTGAACCAAAAGAGGAAGCAAGTTCTTCTCATCGCTTGAAGCTGCCGGAACTTCTTCCAAAATTAAATCTAAAAGAGGGGACAAATCTTTTGATTCATCTTCCATTTTTAATTTAGCAATTCCCTGTTTGGCAATCGCATAAACAGTTTTAAAATTAAGCTGTTCGTCGTTAGCGCCCAGATCCATAAATAATTCCAGCACTTTTTCGTGGACATGATCGGGATTGGCCGCCGGCTTGTCTATTTTGTTGATTACTACGATTGGTTTTAATCCTAATTCAAGCGATTTTTTTAAAACAAACTTCGTTTGAGGCATCGGACCTTCCTGCGCATCAACGACCAGCAATACTGAATCTATAGATCGCAATACTCGTTCCACTTCACTGCCAAAATCAGCATGCCCCGGAGTGTCTACAATATTAATTTTGGTGTTTCTGTGAATTATTGAAGTATTTTTTGAATAGATGGTAATTCCTCTTTCTTTTTCCAAATCATTGGTATCCATAGTAAAATCATCGCTAACCACTCCGGTTTGGCGCATCAAAGCATCGGTCAAAGTAGTCTTGCCGTGATCGACGTGAGCAATAATAGCAATGTCCCGTATTTCCATAATAATAATCAAAATAAAAGCCGCCCCTTGAAGCGACAATCATAAAAGAAATTTATCCGCTTAAACTAAGAAAAAATCAGTTGTATATAGAATATAAAGTAAAATACTTGCTTTGTCAAGGTTTGTGGCGTAATTTGTACCGCGTATGGGATTCGAACCCATGATTTCCAGGATGAGAACCTGGCGTCCTGACCGGGCTAGACGAACGCGGCATACTTTGCCCGCCATAATTTTAATAACGGCGGGACAATTAATAATTTAGCAGTTATCTGATAAATTATCAAGATTCAGGCAAAAAGAAAAAGCCCTGCTAGTTGGATTTGGATTGAGATTGAATTCATTATGAATTCTTCCAAATTTTGAAATCGCGTTGGATTCCAACTAGCAGAAGCTTACACGGAGGAGTCGAACTTGTCCTGAACCCCCTTACAATATTCGCGGTAATTATCATCTGCTTTACCGCAATCCGTAAGGCAACTCCTCACTTCCCTGATGAGTCCACAGGGATCTATGCCTATACCAAACCTCTCCCTGGCCTCATTTACAACCTCTTTCACTTCTTGAGTAAAATAGGTCATCTTACTCACCTCCTTCTTTTTATCGATATCTAAAACTTTAGAACTCAAAATTAGCTAACGCATCCACTTTCTCTTATGTTCTTGCTCCACTGGATTTGGAAAATATTTCTTTTCTGATTCAATTTTATTCGGTTCTTTGCAATCAACTTTTTTAGCAAGATTGCCTTTTATTTCTTGATAGCTTTTTTTTCGCTTATCTTTGTCATCATCCCCAACCTTTTGCAGTTGCCTTAAGATTGCTTTTGCGTCCCCAAATTCAGATGGATTTTCAAATGCTCTAGCCATAAAAAATAAAAAACAGCCAAAAATGGCCGCTTAAAAATTGCTTGGATTAAAAAATTGTTTTTTTGTTTTTATAGCAATCATCTCTATCGCATCCCCCTGCTATAAATTCCTTACTTGTATTATATGACTTCTGCATATTTCGTCAAATCGCGCCTGTGCATAACTCCTATGGCTTTGCAAAAGGCTTTTTCCGCCAATCTTTCGACTGCCGACAGAGCAACTTTTCCGCTTCTTCCGGATGTGCCATAATTTCCTTAATCGCTTTTTCCATCCTCATTCCTTGCGAACCTTTGACTAAAACTAAATCCCCTTTGCGAAGCCCTTTTTTGAGTTCTATGCCCAAATATTCAGGATCATCAAAATAAAATACCCTTCCGGAAATTTTTCTCAGCATTTCCAATTCTCCGGCTGCTTTTTTCATTCTGTCTCCCGCTATAAAAAATATAGTTACTCCCTTTTTTGAAGCATGCATCAAAACTTCTCTATGTTTTTCATCTGAACTCTCTCCGAGCTCCAGCATATCTCCCAGAGCGGCTATTTTTCTTATCGCCTTCAGATCATTCATCACATCAAGAGCTGCTAAAGTTGAAGTTGGAGAAGAATTATAAGTATCGTCAATAACATAACTTTCTTTTATTCCTTTTATTAAATTCATTCTGCCGGGCGGAGGAGAAAATTCCTGAAGAGCATCTGCGATATCAACCAGATTAATTTTGAAAAAATTCCCAACCGCTATCGCAGCAAGAGCCGAATAAATAAGATGCGGAGCCAAAACATAGGGAAGCCGAATCGGAATAATTTTTCCTTCAAAGTTTAATTTGAAACTAATCCCCTGGGGCTGAAAATTGTTAAAATTAAAATTAATATCAGAAGCTTTTATTTCCGCATTATCCCCAAAACCGAAGAGAGCCGCAGGATTTTTTAATTTATCCTTAAAGGAAAACGACTTTTCATCATCAGAATTGAGTATGGCCAATCCGCCTTCCGAAAGATTTTTTACCAGTTTTCCTTTCTCCTTCAAGATGTGATCAATGCTTTTAAAAAATTCCAAATGGCTTCCGGAAATATTAGTAATAATTCCGACTGTGGGATCAATAAAACTTAAAAGATATTCCATGTCTCCCGGCCTATCCACTCCCATTTCCAAAACTAAAATCTCAGGATACTTAATGGGAAAAATAATGGCAAAGAGCCCTTTGAAAAAAACTTTTATCCATTTCCAGATAGAGCTATTGCCACTCTCCGATCCGATTATAGTAAGCGGCAATCCTATTTCATTATTATAATTTTTTTCATTTTTTCGGGTCCTGAACTTCAAAGAAAGCACATTGAAAACAGCTTCCTTGGTCGAGCTTTTCCCCACCGAGCCGGTTATTCCAACAACAGTCGGATTGTATTTTTTGAGAATCGTTTTTGCGAAAAATCTCAGAATTTTTTCAAGATAGATTATCTTGGTGGATTTCATAGTTTTAGAATTTTCAATTCACAATTTTCAATTTTCAAACAATTTACAAATTATTCAATTTTTCAATTTTAATAAATTTAGTCATTATTACATTGAAAATTGTTTAGAAATTAGAAATTGAAAATTAGAAATTATGTATTACTTTTTCTTTTTATTATCGCTAGCAGACTCGACTACAGGTACAACTGCTGGAGTTATAACCGCCGAATTAACATTCAATTTATTAATATCATACGGTTCCGTCGGCTCAACCTTATAGTACTCTAACAGAAATTTCATAATACTTCCAAAAGTCGGAGCCGCGCTTGACTCTGCCCACTCCACATCTTTGGGATGATATATCTTCACCAATACGGCAAATTGCGGATCATCAACGGGAGCATAGCCTGCAAAGGAACCGATAGTAATGCCCTCTTCATATCCCTTAGATGTTGTACTCGCCACTTGGGCGGTTCCGGTTTTTCCACCGACTAAATATCCTGGAACATCAGCCCTTTTTCCGTGTCCGTTAGTAACAACACTGCGAAGCATTTGGGAAACTTGCCGAGCGGAACTCTCTGAAATAACCTTTCTAATCTCAACCGGCTGAACTTCTTCGAAAGATCCATCCGAATGAATTACTTTATCGACAATCTGCGGTTTCATCAGCATTCCTTTGTTGGCAATGGACGCATAAGCATTAATTAATTGAATAGGTGTAACAGTTATTCCTTGTCCAAATGAAGCAGTAAAAAACTGGATATTGCTTCTCAGATTATTAAGATTGCTTATGTTGCCGGAAGATTCTGCCGGCAAATCTATCCCCGTCTTTTCTCCAAAACCAAATCGCTCAATATAATCAGCATAAGTTTTGTTGCCCACAACCTGTTCGATGTGAATTGCTCCGGTATTCAGCGATTTTTCCAAAACTTGGGTCATTGTTTGAGTGCCATAGGATTTGCCATCGGAATTTTTTATATTATATCCCGCTTCGTTAACCACTCCCGTATCAGTATAAGTTGAATCGGGATTGATTTTTCCGTTATCAATTCCGATTGCTTCGGTTATCGTCTTGAAAACCGATCCGCATTCATATGGCAAATTAACATTCAAATTCATAAAAAGAGACATATCCTCGATATTTCTATAATCATTGGGATTAAAATTGGGATAATTAGCCATCGCTAGAATTTTTCCTGTTGCCGGCTCCATAACAATAGCGCTCCCGTTGTCAGCACCATGCCTTTCTACCGCTTCTTTAATTATTTTTTCTACTTCGTATTGAACAGTATGGTCGATAGTAAGAACTAATGAATCTCCATTTTTTGCCGGTTCTATATTCCTGTCAGCAATAGAAATCCATCTTCCTCCCGTATCTCTTTCCTGGTCAAGCTTTCCTTCTCTTCCTTTGAGAATATCTTCAAAAGAAGCTTCTAGCCCATAACGTCCAACATCCTGGTCTCCATCGGATCCCACAAAACCGACCAATTGAGAAGCCAGCTCTCCGGATGGATAAAAACGGGTCGGCTCCGGAGAAAAATGAATTCCGGAAAGATTCAGTTCTTTGATCCGGGAAACCTCATCGTCGCTTAATTTATGCTTAAGAACCTGAAACATACTTTCCAAATTAGAAAGTTTTCCGCTAATAAAACTTTCATCCAAACCGAGAATCGGGGAAATTTTTTTAATTATTTCGTCTTTATTTTCAATTTCCTTAGGTACGGCATACGCTAATTGAAGATCCCTGTTTATTGCCAATGGATATAAACCGTCATTTCCTTCTTTGAGATATATTTCTCCCCGCTTCGGCATTAATATTTGCAGAATTTTATGCTGATTTTCCGCAATAGCTCTGTATGATTCTCCGGAAAAGATTTGAAGGAAATAAAGGCGGGAAATGATAATTAAAGCTATGGCAACCACAAAAAATACTAAAGTATAAATCCTCCAATTTTTTATGGATAGATTAGAATCTGCTTTTTTTCTAGAAAGATTATTTTTGATCATAAAACAAAAAAATTTCTAATTTCTAATAACCATAAATTACAAAACATTATTTTACATGTCATTCCGATCGAGCATAGCGAGTCGAGGAATCTAATTAGATCCTTCGACTGCGTAATTCCGTGGCGGAATTACTACGCTCAGGATGACATTTTTTAACATTTCGTAATTTAAAGAAAGTTAGGAATTAGAAATTCCGCGCCTATTTCATCGCCACTGGTCCGGTTTCTTGGATATAGCTGATATTTTTCAAACCTTCCATATTCAAGTTTTTGCTTGATTCTTCGATATGATACAAGGATTTTAGCTCCGCTTCTTTTATCTTGAAATTTTCATTGTCCTTTTTCAGGCTTTGCATTTCCTTTTCCACTTGGCGCATTTGATATCCTTTGGATGCGCTGCTATTGATTGAATAAAGATAAGCCCCCGCAGAAATAGCGAGAAGGGCAACAATCAAAAAAGTAGAATTGGCAAATCCCTTTATGTTTGTTTTTTCTGTGTTTGTTTTTCTTTTTGCAACCCGCTGCCAGGAATAAATTCCGACAGCATTTCTTGCTATTATCATCTTTTCCAGATCCCCCTGGAAAAATAATTAAATCTTTTCTATTATTCGCAGTTTTGCACTGCGAGAACGCGGATTGGCCTCTATTTCACTTATCATTGGCAAAATAGGCTTTTTGGTAATTATCTTTATTGCCGGCTGCTTACCGCACCTGCAAACCGGAAAATTCGGCGGACAAATGCATCCCCTAGCATTTTCCCGAAAAATTTCTTTGGCAATTTTATCTTCTCCTGAATGGAAGGTTATTACCGCCAGCCTTCCTTTTTTATCTAAAACTTCAATTGCTTTTGAAATAAACTTCCTGATGCTGTCGAGCTCCTTGTTTGTTTCTATTCTTAGCGCCTGAAAAATTCTGGTCGCGAAATGAATTCTTTGATGCTTATATTTTTCCGGAACTGAATCGCCGATTATTTCCACCAATTCCAGCGTTCGTTCAATTGGTTTATTTTTTCTACATTCAACTATTTTCTTGGCAATACTTCTGGCATATTTTTCCTCTCCATATTCGCTAAAAATTCTAGCCAATTCTTCTTCAGGATAGTTGTTGGCTATTTTTTCTGCCGTCATTTCTCCTTCCTGATCCATCCGCATATCCAGCCAAGCATCTTTTTGAAAACTGAATCCCCTATCAGCTTCCTCCAATTGATCGGATGAAATTCCGAAATCCGCCAAAATCGCGTTTACTTTTTCTATTTTTAATTCTTTTAAAATACTATCTAAATTCGCAAAATTATCATTAACTAAAAATATATTCCCGTTTTTTTTTATTTTAGAATTTAAAATTTCTAATTTGTTTGAAAATTGAAAATTGAAAATTGAAAATTCCGCGAAACTATCTATTGCCTGAATATCCGAATCTATAGTTACTAATATTCCTTCACTGCCTATTTTTTTAAGAATTTCGCGGCTGTGTCCTCCGCCTCCCAATGTCGCATCGACAACAGCATCTCCGCTTTTAATTTTCAGATTTTCTATCGCCTCTTTCAGCAATACTGATTTATGAACAGTCATTCGATATAAATTTACAATTATCAATGATCAATTTTCAAACAATTTCCAATGATTTAATGTTTCAATTTTCAAAATTTTTAGCATTTAATAATTGATAAATTGAAAATTCATTGAAAATTGAAAATTGTAAATTGAAAATTAATTAATATATTCCTAATTTTCCCAATTGTTCTGCAATCTCATCCGTGTTTTTTTCGGCTTCTGCTTTGTATTCTTTCCACTTGCTTTCATCCCAAATTTCCATCCTATTAAAAAGTCCGGCAATGGCGACATTTTTTTCGATTCCAGCATATTCTCTCAAATATTCAGGAAGCAAAATTCTTCCTTGCCCGTCAACGTCAACATCGGTCGCTCCAGCCAGCATCACGCGAATAAAACTTCTCGTTCCTGCTTCCCCCACTGGAAGCGTTCCTAGTTTTTCCGCAATCTCATTCCAAGTTTTCAAAGGATAAACAAAGAGGCATTTATCCAGCCCCCTGGTAACAACTACTTTGCGTCCTGATTCTTTTCTAAATTTGGAAGGCAAAGCTAATCTTTTTTTCGGATCCACGATATGTGAATATTCTCCGTTAAACATTTCCCCACTTCATTACACTTTATCACACTACAATGTAATTTTAAACCACTTAGAAACATCCGTCAACACTTTTTCCCCAATAAAAAATGGCTTTAAAAAGCCATCTTTAAAAAAGTTATTCACACCTTGAGCACTAATTACACGATTATCTTCCCATTGCCAAGAATTGTCGGACTATTTTTTGTTTCTTCTTCTTTTTTTTCTTCACTGAAAAATACGATAAAAATAATATCCAAAATCGCCAGCGTATTTAGAACAAGAAGGATAACAAACCAGATCCGGTGGTTATTTTTCGCCGCTTTCCAAAGCGCAATTCCTTTCCACGGAATAGTCCAGACTAATAAAAGATAAATCACCCAGATATACTGCCCAATAAATTCCCGCATAAAATAAAATTTAAAAAATTACCTAGATGAATTATATCACACTTCTAAAATTGCACCTCAACAACTTTATCACTATCTATAATTTTCTAAATATTTATGCCCTCGCAACTTATCGGGTAAATATTCCTGCTTCGCCTCTTCCGGATTTTCAAACTTAGGCGTATATTTATAATTTTTTCCATAATTCAAATCTTTCATCAATTTTGTCGGCGCATTGCGAAGATGGAGCGGCACCGGTTCGTTGGGATATTTTTTAATATCTTCCTGAACTTTGAGATAAGCCTCATATAATTTGTTGCCTTTTTTTGAATTCGCCATATAGACGACTGCTTGCGCCAGATTAACACTGCATTCCGGCATTCCGATGAAATGGCAAGCATCATAAGCCACCACGGCTTGCGGTAGTGCGAAAGAATTGGCAATTCCAATATCTTCAGAGGCAAAACGAACCAGGCGCCTAGCAACATAGAGCGGGTCTTCTCCGCCTTCCAGCATTCTTCCGAGCCAATACAGAGCCGCATCTGCATCTCCTCCCCGCATACTTTTGTGAAGCGCGGAAATAATATTGTAGTGTTCTTCTCCTCCTTTATCATATAAAAGATGCGAACGCTGAATCGCTTCTTCGATAATTTTTTTGGTTATTTTTTTGCTGATATTGGCAGCCAATTCCAGAGCATTTAATGCATTTCTTGCATCTCCCCCGGAAAGTTCGGCCAGACATTTTATATCTTCCTCTTGAATGTCAATTTTTTTGCTTCCCAATCCCCTATTTTTATCAACCAGTGCGTTTTTAATAATAATTTCAATATCGTTAGGCTCTAGTTTATTCAAAACAAAAACTCTTGATCGAGAAAGAAGCGCGGAATTTACTTCAAAGCTGGGATTTTCCGTTGTTGCTCCAATCAGAATAACATCCCCCTTTTCCACGAAAGGAAGCAGTGAATCCTGCTGAGATTTGGTAAAACGATGAATCTCATCAATGAACAGAATCGTATTCTTATTGTAGGCCTTCCGGATATCCTTTGCCTCTTCAAAAATTCTTCTCATTTCTTTCACTCCGCTGGAAACTGCGCTAATTTGGACAAAATGGGAATTGGTTTTCTGGGCAACAATAAAAGCCAACGTGGTCTTTCCTGATCCGGGAGGACCCCAAAAAATCATTGAGGGAATTTTGTCTCCTTCAATAATCTGGCTTAAAATCTTGCCTTCTCCGACCAAATGGGACTGTCTCACGAATTCATCGAGATTTTCCGGCCTCATTCGATCAGCCAAGGGTTTTAGAAATTTTTCTTGCATAACACTGTAATACTATCAAGTAAGCCGAAAAATTCAATAGCTGCCAGATTGAATAATTTCCCCGATAAGTCGGGGTCTTTAATTGGAAAAATACCTGTCATTCCTGCGAAAGCAGGAATCTACATTTTCGTGCATCGTTTGCATATATTCCGGATCAAGCCCGGAATGACATAATCTATAATAAAATAATCATAGGGGAAACAACAAAAAAAGTTATCCACATTTGCTCGACTTAATGAAATGTTATATAATTTCACTGTAAAAGAAAAACAAAAAAGCGAGCAGATCTTAAGGGGGAATTTTTCTTTGATGTCTGCCACGTTCAAATAAAAATGAAAAGGAAAGAAGAAAAAAGCCAGGAAGAAATTTCTGAAAATAATAATTCTCACAAAATTCAATCTCTTCGCGAGATGATTAATAACGCTGAAAAGACCATTCAGAGCGCCAAGGCGATGCTTCTTAATCTGGAAGGAAAGAAAAAAACCGGTAGAAAAAGAAAAGTAGAAGAAGAAACTGACGGCACGGTAGTTGAAGGAACTTTTGACGGACAAATTATGATTGGCACTGATGGAAAGCAATATCCGGTTCCGGCTAATTATGCATCCAAATCAAAACTCGTCGAAGGAGATATGCTAAAGCTCACCATAACCGTTGATGGGTCTTTTATTTACAAACAAATCGGTCCGGCCAACAGAAAACATGCCCTGGGAATAATAAGCCAGGATGAATCGGAAAATTATAACGTGATAATAGAAGGCAGGCCATTCAGGGTACTCTTGGCTTCCATCACCTATTTTAAAGCCGAACCGGGAGACGAAGTGGCGGTTGTAATGCCAAAAGATATCGAGAGTTCCTGGATAGCCATTGAAAATGTCCTGCAAAAAGGAACTAGCCGCTCAAGTTTTGCTGGAAAATATACGATAGATGACGACATTGAATCGCTGAAAAAAGAGCTCAAGGAAAAACCGGAAGGAGATGAAGAAAAAGCCGATGAAATTGAAATCAAGCCCTCCTCCGTTTTCGCCGACGTTAAAACTTTGGCGGGCAAGAAAGCTACGGCGGGCAAGTCGGTAATTGATGAATGGACGGCCGATATTGAAGAAATCGAAAGAGAAATGCAAAAAGAAAAAGCTCGCCCTGTTGAATAAATTTTGCTGTGCAAAATAATCCCGATTTATCGGGATTATTCAAACAGGGTAAACTAAGGAATAATTTTAATAAAAAAAACAAAAATGGAAAACACAACCGGAATTAGCATCACCCGAAAAGATTATAAGTTCGCCATAGCCATCGGCCTGCTCATAGGACTTCTACTCCTCCCAGTCCTTCGCGCTGCGAGTCCTGCGCTTTATGCAAAATTATATCTTGTAATTGTTCCTTTTTTTCTTTTTGCAACCCCAATCGGTCTTAGAATTGCATTTTTTATCGGCCAAAAATTTGCCATCGTTTATCAAATTGCCAAATTTGCCGTAATCGGCGTGGGAAATGTGCTTGTTGATCTTGGCGTACTTTCGCTAATTACGATGATATTCAGTTCATATTTCAAAATCGACGCCAAAGACGCTATGATAGGGGCAATAACCTTCTATTCATTATACAAATCCATTTCTTTCATCGTGGCAAATATCAACAGCTACTTCTGGAATAAATATTGGACTTTTGACCAAGGCGAAAAAGAACAGACCAAATCGGAATTTATCCAGTTTTTTGCAGTCAGTGTTATCGGATTTTTGATTAATGTTTTTGTCGCATCCGTCGTGTTCAAGATGATCCTTGGTTCGCTTGTCGGAATGACAGGCGGACAACTGGGACTAATTGGAGCTGCTGCTGGAAGCATCGCCGGTTTGGCATGGAATTTCGTAGGATATAAGCTTTGGGTCTTCAAAAAATAACTTCAAAAAAATTTCGCATAAAAAAACAGCTTGAGAAAAGCTGTTTTTTATAAACTCAAACTACTTCGTGAATAATCCGCAATAACATCTGCCGCCCGTTGCAATCTCTTCTTTATGAAAGGCACAAGGACAGATTTTTTTTGAATCCTCTTCATTGTTTCCGCTCAGCACCCTGCAAGGACAATACTTTTCGCCTTTTTCTTTTTCATTTCTCAGCAGTCCGCTTGTTATTCTTTCAACAATTTTTTGATCCGAGTTTATCTGGAAGCCATTTTTCTTTGCATATTCCGAATAATTTTTGATCATTTCTTCTGTTTTATCCATTTTTTTGATAATAGAACTAGCGCTTTTGGCTATGACAATCCACTTTTTCGGAGGTGCGATTATAAAACGTCCGTCATCGCACCGCAGCAAATGGATTGGAAGAGGCAAAAGTGCAAGTCATAAATAATTTAGATTTTAATATTTTATTGAATATTTTTTTCCAACCATTCTTTGACATCAGATTCAGGTTTGAATCCGGTAAAAGAGCTGATGGGTTTGCCGCTCTTAAACAGCACTACCATTGGAATACGATCAACTTTAAATTTTTGAGCACTCAGCTGAACGTCATCAACATTAGCTTTTAGCAAAACTATTTTTTCCTCAAATTCTTTTTCCAATTTTTCTAAAATCGGCGCAAGCATTGAGCAGGGTTCGCACCAAGTTGCGTAAAAATCGACTAAGGACATTTTCTCTGTTTTCTGAATTTCTTTTTCAAAATTCTCATCGGTTAAAATAATAGGCATATTCGTTTTTTAATTTAATTATAAAATTTGGGATAATTTTTGCTGTTGGCAAGCGCTTATATATGGCGCCATGTTATTCTTGGCTTTCTTTTTCTTCAATTTTTCTTAGCTCGCCAGGACTTATCCTATAAGCTGGACTATGCATTTCAACTTCGTCAAGATTCATCACAACATAAAGCCCCTTATCCTGCTGATAATTCAAAATGGTTACTTTTTTACCCTCACTTGTCAGCATAACGCTTTTGTTTTCATATTCAGGCTCCTTGCCTGCATATTCAGATTTTTCACTTGCATCATTGGGCATTTCGTATTTTAACATTGATTTATATTTTTTAATAATTATTTTATAACTTCAAATATTTTTTCATTAAATTTTCTTTTTTATTTTCTTCTCTACTTCATTTTCCAGCAGTTTAATATTTTCCAAATATGCTTTTTCAACCGGGGAAAGAGTTTTAACTTGATATTTTTTGTATTCATTTTCTGCTTTTTCTATGGCTTTTTTATGTGTTACTTTTCCAGCGTCAACTAAAACACCTTCGCCGTAATCAGAAAGTAGTTTGTCTAAAGATGCAATATGATCTGCCATATGCATTATTTGCCGATCCATAGCGCGTAATTCTGCCAATTCAAAATATGCGGATACAAGTCTGTTCAACTTTTCCAATTCTTTTGAAGATAAATAATTTTTAGCAATTCTTACTTCTTCTAACACGGGTAAATCCCCCGCAAAAACCGAGAGACCCATAAACTCTTTTTTGCTATCAGCACGACTGTAAATGACTTCCGTTGCTGTTTGTTTATGCGTTGCATAATGCAATTTGTTTTGCACAATTTTGAAAAACTTAATTGAGTGTAGAGATTTAGGATCATAATCCGCGCTAGTGGCATAGAGATCTAGAACTTGTCTATACAAAATCTTTTCACTGCTTCGAATGTCACGGATGCGAAACAAGAGCTTCTTCCAATATGACCCGCCGCCATTGTTTTTCAAAAATTCATCATTCATCGTAAATCCAGAAATAAGATATTCACGAAGTCTCGCTGTCGCCCATTGACGAAAACGCGTGCCTCGCAATGAGTTTATCCGGTATCCAACGGAAATTATCGCGTCCAAATTGTAGTGTTTTACAAGGTAATTTTTGCCATCAGAAGCAGTTGTCGAGTATTCCTCGGTAACTGAATTTTCGTTTAATTCGCCATCTTTAAAGATATTTTTCATGTGCAAACTTACATTATCCACAGAACAATCAAAAAGCTCGGCCATTTGCTTTTGCGAAAGCCACACTGTCTCACCCTCAATACGCACTTCAATACTAGGCGCCCCATCCGCGCCTTCATAGATAATTATTTCACCGGAATTATTGTTATTTTTTATATTATTTTTCATAATTTTTACCCTTCTCTTTCCGAATATCGCCGAACTGGGTAAACCATTTGAAGATCGGCTTACGTACAAAGTTGCGAGTCGCAGAAAACGTTAGAACCTCAATAAAACAATCAAATCAGTATATTTATATACCAAATTTAAATTAATGAACTTAACTTACGCCTTCACATCTTTAATTGAATACTTCTTAATAGTTAATCGTTATCTTTAAACACTGAACGGCTATTTTTATAATAGTGTGAGGAAAATATCACATAAATCAATTCTAATCTAGTTACTATCGCTTTGATTAGAGCCAATTGCCCCGTTCCTATTTCTTTTTTTGGCAGAATGCAAATAGCTTTTAAACTTAAATTTTGCTGATCAGATTTTACCACAATAAATTCACCGTGATTATATGAGCTATCCATAATATCCTTATTGGATATCGTATAGCCAGGTAGAACCATTTTCCCTCTAGTTGCGTGATGTTCCTTGAAGATATCTAAATTGGACGGATTAATTATTCTTATTACGACCCAATCCACATTCACAATACTCAAAATCTTATTGGAAAAATAATCTAGAGCATATTTTAAATCTTCCTTACTTTCAGGATAATTTTTAATATCGGAAAAAATCGACCTAATCTCACTAATTTGAACATTTATTTTTCCAATATGGTTAAAGGCTTCATCTAGGCGACTTTCAATATTGTTTTTGTCTGATTTCAATAGATTTATCTGGATATTCTTTTTAACTATTTCTGATCTGTGTAATTTAAAGATTCCGAATCCCAGCAAAATAAACATAAATATCAAAAAAGCTTCCGATTGTTCACGATTGAATATATATATTTCTCTAACTATAAATGGTGTAAAAACTATCAGCGCTATGACTGCCAAGAAAAACAAAAGAAAAATATTATTTATAAAATTACTCTTTTTATTCATAAAAGTCAATGAAAAAACCGCTTAAGTTATTTTAATTATATCGCAAAAATTGCAATACAGATAATATCCATATATTTGTAGACGACATTAAGAACGATTAAGTTGTTAATCTTCAATTTTTAACGCTTTACCCTTAACTATCACTTCAGCAATTTTAACTCTAGCGGAAGATAAAATCCGCTGAAAAGTGCTTTGCGAAGTATTCATCTTTTCCGAGGCTTCAGTTTGTTCCAATCCGTCAAAGTCCTTAACTTTAACCGCTTCCATTTCTTCTTTGGTTAAAATTACTTCTTCCAGTTTAGCCATTGGAATGCCTTGTGGTTTGAAATAGTGTGCTTTCGCCTTAAAACGAAGCCGCCTGCATAATCTCGGTCTTGTCATATTATTTTCTAAATTTACTTTAAATTATAATTATATCATCAAAAACAATCTTCTCCTTCTTTGTTAGTCTTGCCCCGCACCAATTTCAGTACAATTACAGAAGTAAATTTTATCTATATTATTTTGTAGTCTGTTAAAGCAATCGGTTGATGGCTTAGAAATTGGTGCGGGGTGAAAA
>JBBABD010000011.1 GCA_041657845.1 Parcubacteria group bacterium | reverse complement strand
TTGTAACAATTTGGTTTTAATTTTTGTTTTTTAGTTGGCATAGATTAGCGTTAAAATTTAGGGTATAAGTTTTATCGACCGTTTCCTTTATTTTAGCACTAATTTGTGATTTAATTAAAATCAGCTATGTCATTCCTGCGAAAGCAGGAATCTACACAAACGATAATCGCAAGTTTAACGCATAAGTATTAGACTAGTATAATTCGAAAGTGTAGATTCCTCGTCAAGCCAGGAATAACAATGTAATAATTATTAAAAACAACAAAAATATGGAAGCAGGATTAATATTGATCATTGTTCTGGCTATTTTGATCATTTGGATCATAATGACCTACAACGGCTTAATTAAGCTGAAAAATAGAGTTGATGAATCTTGGAGCGATATTGATGTACAATTAAAAAGACGCTACGATTTAATTCCGAATCTAATTAGCACCGTCAAGGGCTATGCCGCTCACGAAAAGGAACTTTTTGAAAAAGTGACTCAGGCGCGTACTCAGGCCATGGGAGCGCAAACTCCGGAGGACAAGGAAAAAGCCGAGAATATGCTTTCCGGAACGCTAAAAAGCTTATTCGCTGTAGCAGAAGCTTATCCAAATTTAAAAGCCAATCAAAATTTTCTAGAGCTTCAAAGAGAACTAACCGATACCGAAGATAAAATTCAAGCTTCAAGAAGATTCTACAATGGCAATGTCCGCGACTTCAATACTAAAATTGAAATTTTCCCTAACAATATTTTTGCTGGAATACTTCATTTTGTGAAAAGAGAATTCTTCCAGGCTGATGCTTCAGAAAAAGAAAACGTGGAAGTAAAATTCTAATTTATTTAGAATCATGAATCAAGAATCATGAATTAAGCAAATTTTTTCATGATTCGTAATTCATAATTCATGATTCACAAAATATGACTATTTATACTCAAGCTGACAAAAATACCCGCTTAACCTGGTTCTACATCACCGGATTCTTAGTCTTTGTTATTTTGGTTGGCTATGTTTTTGCCGGAGCGATGCGCAATAGCTTGATTTTGTATGTTGCTGTTATTTTTTCCGTCACAATGAGTTTTGTTTCTTATTGGTGGAGCGACAAAATTGTTTTGGCGATGAGCAAGGCAAAACCTGTCACCCACGAAAACGCCAGAGAAATTTACCACCTCGTGGAAAATCTCTGCATTACCGCCGGACTTCCGGTTCCCAAAATTTATATTATCGAAGACAGCGCTCCTAACGCTTTTGCAACAGGAAGAAATCCTGAACATGGAGTAATTTGCCTTACTACGGGAATTATCAAAAAATTAGATAAATCAGAACTGGAAGGAGTGATCGCCCACGAACTTTCTCATATTGGGAACAGGGATATTCTACTTTCGACTGTGGTGGTTGTCCTGGTTGGATTCGTTACGCTTTTGGCCGATTGGTTTCGCAATTGGACGTTTTTTGGAGGACGAAGAAGCAATGATAACGAAGGCGGGGGACAGCTTCAAATGATTTTAATAATCCTGGCTATCGTGCTTTCAATCTTGGCTCCTTTTGCTGCTATACTAATGCAAATGGCCATTTCCCGAAAACGGGAATTTTTGGCTGATGCCGATGGAGCGCTTTTGACCAGATACCCCGAAGGCCTAGCCCGAGCATTAGAAAAAATATCCGCCGATCCGGAAAAATTGGAAGTTGCCAACCGAGCAACCGCCCATCTATACATAGCCAATCCTTTCAAAGGAAAGAAGGTTAGCAAGTTATTTATGACTCATCCGCCGATTGAAGAGAGAGTTAGGGCTTTGAGGGGAATGAATTTATAATTATGGATAACTATCAATGGACCAAGCATTCTTTAATAAAGATGCGCTATTATGGCATTAGCCAGCAAAGAATAAAAAGAGTAATCAAGAGTCCAGATAGAACTGAAGAAGGAATCGTAGAAAAAACCATCGCTTGCATGCAAACTGCCGGAAGCGAAAAACATCCATATGAAATTTGGACAATGTACCAATTGCCGAAGTTAAAAGTTAAAAGTGCAAAGTCAAAAGTTGATTTATTGAAAAATAATAAGATAAAAATTATCAGTGCTTGGCGATATCCCGGGAAAAGCCCAAAACAAAATCCCGTGCCCCGGGAGATATTGGATGAAATTAGAAATCTGATCTAGATTAGAGTTTACGCACTTGATGAAAAAATATCTTAATGGAGCCAATGCCTACCATGTGCCTAAGAGAAGTTTAGGATATGCCGATATTACTCCGCAAACCTGTTGTTGTTCTTGCGTAACTGATATTTTTGAAGCAAGCGCGTAAGTCCTGTAAATAGGTTACAACTTGCTCAATTCTTCCAAAATAACTTTTTTATCATTCCAAGGAATTTTCTGATTTCCTACTCCCCTGGTATTTTCAGCGCCCATTCCTGTAACAACCACAAAATCACCCGGTTTTGCTAAAAGCAAAGCTTTTTTTATTGCTTCGCGCCTATCTGGAATCTTCCAGAAATTTTCTCCTTCAAGTTTATTATTAATGCCTGCGGAAATTTCTTCAATGATCCTTTTTGGATCCTCGTGATATGGCTCATCATCAGTCAAAATAACATAATCCGTATGTGCAGAAACAATTTCTCCTGTAATGGGACGCTTACCCCGATCACGTTCCCCACAGGCTCCAAAAACTCCAATAACCTTGGCACCTTGTTTTTTTATTCCATCAACAAAGATGTAGAGCTGAGTAAGAGCGTGAGGAGTAAGCGCAAAATCAACAATAATATTAAGATTTTTTTTATTTGAAACCAACTCCATTCTTCCGGGAATTCCTTTTATTTTTTCCAGAGCTTTTTTGATCGTTTCCAACCTAATGCCTTCGGATATTCCCACGCATGCTGCCGCCAAAGCATTTTCGATATTAAATAAACCCAGCAAATGAATTTTGAATTTCGAATTTTGAATTTCGAATTTTGATAAACTTGTTTCTAATTCAATATTTTCAGCCTTTATAATTTTAATTCCTTGATTCATAATTCGTGATTCGTGATTCATTGTGGCATATCCGTATTTATTCTCCGCGCTACATTTCAAAAACTCTTCCGGCTCTTCCATATCCAGATTTACAATTGCAACATCCGCGCTCTTAAACAATTTGCTCTTGGCCTTCCTGTATTTTTTTATCGTCTTGTGATAATCCAAATGTTCTCTGGTTACATTGGTAATAACTGCCGTATTATATCTCACCCCCCAGATGCGATACTGATCCAATGAATGCGACGAGGTTTCCAAAACCAAATATTTACATCCGCTTTGCACCGCTTTTTTGATAAATTTCTGAACCGCAAAGCCCGACAAGGTGGTAAACTTAGTTTCGTTTATTTCTTCTTCTCCGTTAATTTTAAAGTTTATCGTCGAAGCCACTGCAACTTTTTTTCCGGCTTCTTCAAGGATCCCGGCAATCATCTGCACAGTAGTTGTTTTTCCATCCGTTCCGGTTACTCCAATAACTTTTATTTTTCTGGACGGAAAAGCATAAATAATATTGGCAAGTATAGCTTGCATTAAATGGTAAATATTTTTGATTGATTGTGGAACTAATTTTTTCATGTTTGAAAATTTTAAATTCTAAATTTTAAGTTTTAAATGAAATTTGAATTATCAAATGACCAAATGTTTTAAAATTTTTTAATTTTGATTTGATTTAAAATTTGTAATTTAAAATTTAAAATTAAAATCTAAGCTTATTTCACAAAACTCTTAAATTTTTGCAAGATTCTATAAAACCAATACACTAGAGAATTAACGATTATATCATAACTACCCAAAAATTCAATCGGCTTTGCAGTTTGAGAAAATCCTAATTTAAATTTTGTAATCCCGCTCCAATTAGTATCGCCTGCTGTTTTTACTCCGCCAAAATCATATTTTTTAAAACCTCTTTTTTTGGCGTCTTTTATTGCCTGCCATTGGAGTAGATACGGCGCCATTACATTGCGATATTCGTCATCAGTTGCTCCGTGAAGATAGGTGGCAGTTTCATCGTAAAATACAATTAGATTTGCTGCAATAATCTTATTATTATATTCCGCGTAGTATAGTTTCAGAATGTTTTCCGGGATTGTTTCGATCATTTTTCGATAATAATTATTCAAATGAAATTTTATTCCCTTTCTTTTGGCGGTAAGCGAAACTAGATCAATAAATTTATCAATATGCTTAGCGCCTACTGTTATTTTAACGCCTTTTTTCTGTGCAAGATTAATATTGTAGCGAGTTTTGCTTTTCATTTCCGCCAATAATTGTTCTTCTGGTTTCGCAATATCAATCTCAAAAATTTCCCTCGGTTGCATATCGTGAGGCGCTTTCCGGATTTCATAATTTGTATTTTTCTTTATTGAATTCAAACTTTCTTCATTTTCCACATCAAATCTAATCCAACCGGCATTTTCTTTTTTAGCTAGATCTACTATGAGATTTTCCAGTTCGCTTATCACTCCCCGAGGAATATAGAAATATCTCCCAACCACCGGTAATTTATGCTCAATAATGTTCACCCAAGAACCTTCATGTTCTACGTGAAACGTTTTTCTCTCAACTGCTTCCTGAAACTTTCTCCATTCGTCCGATTGGAGAAAATCAATATTTTTACTATTTTCTCTGTCCATGAAACAAAAGATTTAAGAAAACTGCTATTCTTAAATCTTAAATCATTATTCTTAAATCTGCAAAGATGGTTTATTTTTTTCCTAAATTTCTCAGCGCCAGTTTCACTCTTTCTCCCACATCTTTAATTTCCACTGAAACCATTTTTAAAGCTTCACGCGATTCGAAAACGGAATAACCCATCGACGTCAGAGCTTCCAGCGCGTCGCTATCGGCCATTACTTCATCTTTTTCCTGTCCGGAAAGTCCTTCGATTTTATTTCGAAGTTCCAAAATAACTCTTTCAGCTGTCTTTTTTCCTACTCCCGAAACTTTAGTCAGAACTGACGGATCTTCATTGAGAATTGCCGTTCGGATAGTCTTCACATCGGCAATGGTTAAAATTCCCATTGCAGCCTTGGGTCCGATTCCGGAAATTGAAATCAGAAGCTCAAACATTTCCAAATCTTCCAATGTCAAAAAGCCATACAAAGCTAAAATATCTTCTCGAACATAAGTATGGATGAAAAAATTGACTTTCTGGCTTCCGGCCACTTTCCCCAAAATATACGGCGTGACAAAAACCTTGTAGCCAACACCATTCACATCTACCACCACGTATGAATCCCGAATATATTCAATTATTCCTTTGATTTTAGCTATCATATATTTTACCAGCTTGCTATATCAAATTTTTTGCTATCGCTGGCTGTGTTTCCTTTCTCATCAGTAACGGTAACTTTTATTTCAATATCGCTTTCCCCTCCTTTTAAGCTATCCGCCAATGTAACTTTTGCATTTTCTGAACTTCCGGAATCAACTTTATCTCCATCCACAAAAAACTCGACTTTATCAGTATCATATGGCGCATTAATTTTTGTTGATATGCTAAGCTTGTTCAAGCTTTGAGAAACATCCTTTATTGAAATATCTGGCTTATTTTCTTCAAAATCACTTTCCTTGCATTCATCTTTAGGAACGCCCCCGAGGTCATAATCTTTTTTGTTCTTTTCAAACCATTTTTTCACTCCTTTCTCCCAGTTATCATATTGAGGATCTTTCTCCGGATCTTTCGGATCATCGCCTCGCGGATTATCTTTGTTTACATAATAAAGTATATCATGCCCATCAGCAAAATCTTTCTTCTCGGTGTCAGCGCAATAATCATTCGCCAAACAATATTCATTGTTTTTTCCTGGAATTTCGCAAACTTTGATATCTTTCTCCACAGGCAATTTTCCGTTTAAAATATCCTTTCCAGCATCTTCCTTCTCATATTTGGGAAATTGCTCCATTGAATAATTTCCCAGCACTTTATCCATAAAGCTTCTCCAAATTGGAGCAGAAACAACAACTCCATCAGAACCAGCTCGCATTGAAGAATTGTCATTATTTCCTGACCAGACTCCGACAGCGATCGAAGGAGTGTATCCGATTGTCCAACCATCCCTAAATTCGTTAGTTGTTCCAGTCTTGGCCGCAACTGGACGATTATCAAAACGAAGCGGGCTATTTTCTCCGAAAACCGGAGCTCGATAATCATTAGTGGAAAGGATGTGGTCAATCATGGCCACATATTTTTCATCAATCACCTTGTTTCCGTCATTCGGCTTATATTCTTCAAGCGTTTGACCTTTATTGTCTTCTATTTTTAATATCGCAGTTTTTTCATAATGCACTCCTCCGGTAGCAAAAGTGCCATAGGCATTGACATGATCCAAAAGTGTAACTTCTCCTCCTCCCAAAACCAAAGAAAGCCCGTAACGCTGTGGATAGTTTAGCCCGGTTATACCCATCGCCTTAGCCGTTGCAATAGAATCATTTATTCCCGCCAAATATAATGTCTTAACTGCCGGAATATTAAGAGATTGCGCTAAAGTTTCTTTCATCTGAAGCGGACCGCGGAACTTTCCATCATAATTTTGAGGTTTATAATCTTCGGATCCGCCCTGATTGCCAAAACTAGTTTCCGCATCAAACATTATCGTTTCCGGAGTATACCCTTTTTCAAAAGCAGTAAGATAGACATAGGGCTTGAAAGATGACCCGGGTTGGCGATCACTTACAGCCACATTGACCTGCGACTCAAACTTGCAAGTCTTTCCGGAAATGCATCCGTCCGGATACGATTTTCCGAAAAAATCTTTCGAACCGACCATGGCCAAAATCTGTCCGGTTTTTGGATCCATAGCAACTAACGAAGAATTTGCTGCATTATAATTTTTTAGATTTTTGTCTGCTTGATCTTTTATCGATTGCTCAGCAATCGCCTGCTTATCCCAATCTAGAGTGGTATAGACTTTTAATCCTTCCCGTTCCACTGCCTGCTCGCCATAAGTTTTTTCCAGATATTCTTTCACATACATCACAAAATGAGGAGCATTAATATTTTCTTGAAACGATTTTACTTTATTTAAGACATCATAATTCTTGTATTCTTCTGTTTGCTCGCCGGTTATATATCCCAATTTTTCCATTTGCTTGAGCGCATATTCCTGCCTTATTTTTAAAGAATCGGTATGCGAACCATAGGGAGAATAATAACTCGGAGCTTGAGGAAGCGAAGCCAAAAGAGCTGACTCATCCAGGGTTAATTCTTTGGCACTTTTTCCAAAAAAAGTTTGCGCTGCCGCTTCGATTCCATAGGCATTCGATCCATAAGGTATCTGATTGAGATACATGGCCAAAATTTCATCTTTGGAATATTTCGTTTCCAGTTCCAACGATAAAATCACTTCCTTTATTTTACGGGTAAAAGTCTTTTCGTCTGTGAGCATTGATTTCTTCACGAATTGCTGAGTAATTGTCGAACCTCCTTGAGAAGTTCCCCTTCCAATAATATCTTTAAGAGCTGCTCGAATAATAGACGTGAGCTTAATTCCATGATGCGAATAAAAATCCTGATCTTCAAGCGCGATGGTAGCATATTTAATGTTGTCCGGCATTTCGCTAAATGGAATTATAGTCCTTTTCTCTTCGCCATGGACTTCATACAAAATATGCTGGCCTGTCCGATCCATAATTTTCGTCGATTCCACAACCATTCGATCGCTGAGCCCATTGGCATCTGGAAGATCTTTGGCAAAATACAAAAACACTCCGGCGACAAAAATAATGAAAACTCCCAGCGCATATAATGATAAAATTCCCGCTGTTTTCCATCGATTTTCTCGGAAAGAGTTTCTGAGATTATTGGGCTTGAGATAAACAAAAGTTGAGTGCATATTGGATTATTATAAATAATTTTATTCTTCTAGTTTTTTCAGATCATTCTCAGTAATCCCCAGCTGTTCCAAAATCCAGATATGTCTATGATTAGAGGGATCGTATTTACCGACAGAAAAGCGCTTTTCTTCTTCCGGATTATTTTTTATTACATTCCAAACTCCTATATTCCCCTCCCTATATACAATATCTCCTGTAAGACAAGCTCCTGGAGTTTTGCAGGTCGTTCCCCGAAATGTTCTAACACATCTATTCCAAGCAGATTCTTCAGCTGATTTTAAAGCTTCTTTTTTTTCTTTTTTTGATTTTATAAAATAAAAATCTTTTAAAATTTCAAAAACTTCCCTGAATGATCTTTTCTTACCATCTGTTCCGGATGCCAGAGAAATAGCAAAATGCCCATCAAATCCAGAAAAATCATTTGCTCCTTCAATCTTTTGTTCTTCGTAGGTGGCAATTCCCTCTTCTCCTTTCAAGTATCTATCTAGGCCGAGCCCCAAAAGCTTTAACGTTGTTCTTTCACCGCTTTCCCTTCTAAGCACATGGGTTTTAATTTCATGCGCTATGAGAGCAGTTAACTCTTTTTGTTTCATTTTTCTGTTTTGAGGTATTACAACCTCTTTCTTATCCTGTCCGACATTAATGCTGGTAAATTTTCCTTCATCATCCACAACGACCTTCCATCCTGCAATTTGATATTCACTTATTGCTTCTTCAAATGCTTTTTTTACCTCTTCTGCTGAAAATAAACTTCCATCATCCGAAAAATCTTTTTTTGAAATATTTGGTGTTTCCAATACAGTTTCGCTTTCACTTTCCTTGGTCATTCGTTCTTTGATCCTTTTAGCCGCATCGACAATTTGCTGATCATCACTTGATAATTTATCTTCAACTGTTCTTTCAACTTGGCAAATCGTATAATCATATATTTCTTTTTCTGGTTTTCCGTATATAAAATTGGAATATCGGGAAAACTTTCTGTCATTTCCTTCTTTGGAACTTCTTAGCATTCTCAATTGAGCTAACTTTTCATTTATTTTCCATCTATATAATTGTCTAACAACTTCATTTTTTTCATTATCCAGAATGTCTTTTTTTAATTCCAACAGTTTCTGTTCTTTTTCCGCAAAATCAAATTTTTCAAGTTCCGGATAGTCAAGGGTGGGATTTTCTATCTCGCCTTTAAAAAACTTATTTTTTTGTTCTTCTCTCACTTCTTTGTCTCCTGTTAGATATTCATAATCCTGAAAAGCTCCGACTTCTTTAAATCTATCGTACCATTTATCGTCAAGAACTTCTTTTTTATTTTCAAAAACGACAGGATTTTTAAATTCAAAATTCATAATTTTATTTCCATATAATGCTTCTTTTCTCCATTGGAATATGCCCCTGTTATTCTGTGTCCGCTGAATCCGTAATGCTTGTAGAATCCTTCAAAATCATTGGAATCCCTGAAATGCAAATACACTTTTCTAGCTTCTTTATTCTCCTTTATGGTTTTTAAAAATTTATCCATTAACAGTTTGCTATATCCTTTGCCGCGATATTTTTCATCTACTAATAATGTTGTCAGATTGTATCTGAACCTTATTTTTCCAACTTTTCTTCCCAAAATAAATCCTATTATTTTATTATTTTTTTCGAGAATAAAACATTCCATTTTTCTTTCTTTTTTATCATCAAGAAACCCGTTGAAATATTTCTCGCTCCATTTGGACAAAGAAAAATTTTCATTATAAAAATCAACTAGCTGTTTTTTTCTTAATTGCTTTTTTCTCGGAGAATAGTCTATGTAATTATAGACTAGAAAATTCTTAGATTTCATTTCTGTATCTCAAGTTTTTTCTTAAATATTTCTAATAATTCACAATACATCTTTAGCATATACGGTTTTTCGGCGGGAGTAAAATAGAGTCCAGGCATTGAATTCAATTCCACTATCCAAGGCTTTCCCTTTTCATCAAACATAAAATCGATTGCGTATATCCTCGGATTAAAAGTCTCAAATATTTCATTCGCGTATTCAATGATCGGTTTAAGTGTTTTGGGAAGCTTGCTTTCCGGAACTATTTTAAGTGATCCGCCCTGAGCAAGATTGGCCAGATAGCTTCCTTTCTTTGGTTCTCTGATATATGAATAAACTATTTTATTATTAATAAAAACTAATCGCAAGTCATGCATCGAATTACTGAATCCAGGAACGCCCCGAGAAGAATCAATAAACTCCTGCAAAATAAACATTCCTTTCATCTTGGGAATCTTTGAAATATTTTTTTTATCCAAAATCATTACATCTTTTCCCCCGCTTTCATTCAGGGGCTTTACAACAACCTTATTTGAGTTGATCAGTTTTACTGCTTCAAAAAATTCTTTTTCATTCTTTATTAGCCAAGATTTCTTACTCCATTTTTCAAAAAAAAGACTGGTAATAAATTTATCATCAACTATTTTCGTAAAGTGAAGATTGTTTATAAAAGAATAGTGTTCTTCCAAAAGCTCTTTTTTATAATAAACTTCCATGCGTGCCTTTGTTTTATCATAGATAAGATCTGGTTTAATATTATTCACTTTTTTCCAGTTTGCCCCTTCACCTTCAAATATCCACGCATGCTTAAATGTATTTTTTTTATAATCATACCATTCATAGGAAGCTCGATACATTTGAATTCCATTTTTCTTGCACAAAGAATAAAAATATTCATAAGAATATTGATAATCCTTGTTTCTGAATGGTTTACTTTTTTTCCAATCGCTTTTTCCAAATAAAATTAAAACTTTTTTCATATTTTAATTGTATCAATTAAATAGTTTTATAAATCGGAAACTGTTTTTATTTTTAATATATAATGAATAATTTTCTTTACCACATTCTGAGTTTTTCCTTTAGTAGGATTGTAATGAATATAAATATCCGGCTTTCCATTTACTTCAATTATACTGACTGTTTGTTTGCTAGGATGTATTGCTATATCTTCGCAAATCAGATCAATTCCGGCCAAATTTCTTCCAGTTGCCCTAGCTGCTTGAATGCATATTTTTTTTATTTCCGGATGAATTAATTCGGTTGCATCCATAGTTTCACCACCCTCAGCCAAACAGGATATTCCTTTTATAAAAATTTTCTTTCCTTTTTTGAGAATAGTATCCAGATTGACTTTCTGATCTTTCAAAATATTATTTAAAATTAAATCCAGATTGGTTTTTTCGAAGTTTTTTAGCTGCTTTTTTCTTATCAGCTTCCGTATGGTATTCTTCCCATCGCCAGAAATTCGCGGAGGAATCATTTCCAGAACACCAATGGCTTCATTTCCTAAAATCAATACTCGATATTCTTTTCCAAAAATCATCTCTTGCGCTATAAGAAATTTAAAGTTGTTTATCTCTCGCAATATTATTTTTTTGGCTTCGGATGCACTTTTAATATTGACAAAAACTCCTTCGCTATTTGATCCGTTAGAATCTTTCAGCACTATGGGGTAAGAAAGAGACTTAAGTTTTTTTTCGATATCATCGCTAGTAATAGTTTTCCGATAGAAACAAGCAGAGTTTGGTGTTGAAATATTATTTTTCTTTAGAACTACATACGTTAAATCTTTATACGCTGTGAGCATTTTTCCAGAAATCAAGTCGCTAGCTATTTCAAACTTTCGTGAAACGAATATTTTTTCTTTGTTTATATTAATACAAAAATATTTTCTTTCCGGAATAATTTTTTCTATCGTTCCGCCCATTTCCTCAACGACTTCTTTGATAATAGATTGATTTTTTTTCATTCGGCTATTTATTCACATCAATTAAAAACTTTCCTAAATTCTTCTTTCCAATAATCACTTCTTTGTCCAATTCTTTTCTGTCCGTGATATTAGCGTTAGCAATAATCGTGACTCCGTCCAGAATGAAACTGATTTTGGCCTTGGGACGGACAGAGGATCCACTCGAAGAATAGACCGTAGAAATTCCGACGAGGTCGGGATGTTTTCCTGCATATTCTTTTGTAACTTTATCATCTATCATTTTTCCCTCTTCCCTGGAAAAATTACTGGGCTTTTCTGTCGAATTCCAAAAATTGATAAGATCTTCAAATCCCAACTGTTTGGCCAGTTCGGTGTCAATCGAAGTTGAAACTGCTCCGGTATCTATTTTTGCTTCGACTTCAATTTCCTTTCCATCCTTACTGATAAGCTTCACTTTTTCCACTGTTCCGATGACTTTTTTTCCGGAAATATCCTCTACCCCTTCCTCAATCTCTCCTCCGAATAAATCCATTCCGACCCGAACTCCTCTTTCAATAGTTTTAATTTTAAGCTCTTGCACCCTTTCTAACCTTCTTTTGAGTCCGTCGAGATTGGCAATTTGAATGGAAAGTCCCGGACGAGCGTTAAGCTCTAGAAATACAGGACCTTTTTCTGAATCAATTGCCACGTCGGCTCCGAGATAGCCCAGTCCCGTAATTTCCTGCGCTTTTACGGCTAATTTTAAAATATCATTCCAGTACGGTATTTTGATTCCTGAAAGAAGCATCCTGGTTCCCGGAACATAGTCAACCATCTTGCTTTTACCGGAAACTGCAGTGGTAGTTGTTCCAGATGCAAGATCTATTCCCACTCCAATTGCTCCCTGAAGAAGATTGGCTTTTCCTCCCGATTCCTTGGTGGGGAGCCGAAGCATTGCCATTACCGGCACTTTATTATATACGACCACTCTGATATCCGGGATTCCTTTAAAGGCATAGGGCTTAAAAAGCTTGAGAAGCTTCAAGCGCTCTTCAAAAAAAGCAATATCAGAAACATTAGCCAAAGAAAAAGCCCCATCAATAATATTTTGAATGTGACTTTTCAAGTCATCAACTGTTATTACGGATCCGTCCGCTTTGATCCATACATTTTCCCGATCCTTTTTCTTTCCATAGACAACAATAATTCCTTCTCCTCCAAAACCACGATTCGGCTTTAGAACAAAACTGTCAGGAAGAGTATTCCAATCAAAATTTTCCAATTGTTCAAGGCTTCCGATTTTAGCAATCAATTTTGGAACTGGAATTTCTCCTTTTTTGAGAATTCTTTTGCTTAAAATTTTGTTATCGGCAATCTCTCGAGCTCTTTTTAAATTAGCCGGACGAACATATTCAAGATTGCGAGAATTCATCCCGAGCAACTTTTTTCTCTTTTTAAAGTTTTTTAGAAAATCAAACATTGTTACATTTTTTTAAATACTTCTCTGAATCTCAAATATTCACTAATTCGAAGACCGGTCCATTTTCCAAGCGCAATATTAATTGGAATTGTAAGAAGTATTGCCCAGGGATACGCAACGACAAATTTAATAAGAAAATCCCATTTTAACAAATAATATCCGGCAATGGATATTATTAAAGTTTCCAGCGCCAGATAAAAAGCAGTCTTATTTCCTTTTTCAATTTGAGTAGCGATAAACTTTTCAACCAGAGTAATCATAATGAGAAGCGGAAATATTGAAACTGCGGCCAGCCCTGTCCTCTGAAGCGATCCTCCAAGAGCCAGCATCAAAAGCATAGCTAAAGCAACAGTGCTAAGTGTTATTGCGATTCGAGGAAGATAGAGCATTCGAAATCTCTTAAGAATAAACCTAACTGCCATTCCAACTAGAATAACA
This sequence comes from Parcubacteria group bacterium, assembly GCA_041657845.1. Lineage (NCBI taxonomy): Bacteria > Parcubacteria group bacterium. The sequence continues at coordinate 10,903 of JBBABD010000011.1, read as the reverse complement.
CTGACGAACAAAGCCACTCCATATTTTATTCCGGTGGCAAAAAAGGCAAAAATAATTATTGATGGGGTGTAAATTCCAAAAGCTTTTATCCCGACAACTTGGCGTAAAAATGCAATCATCGTTGCAATTATCGGAAACATCAAGAGAAGAATCACCGTTATCAAAGGAACCCCCTGATTAACAAAATAGTTTATAACTGGATTGATATTCATATAGTTTTCACATTTTTAATTTTATAAATAATTTTTAAATTTCAAAATCAAAAATTCTTTAAACTGTTTACTTTTCGGCTGTTTAAATGGCAAAGCGCTATTGCAATCGCATCCGCCGTATCATCCGGCTTGGGGATTGATTTAAGTTTCAAAATATTTTTTACCATCAGTTGAATTTGCTTCTTGTCTGCTCTTCCATATCCGGTTAGCGCCTGTTTGACTTGGAGCGGAGTATAACTGAAAATTCTAACATTTTTCTTCTCAAGCGTCAACAGCATCGCTCCTCTGGATTGGCTCACCTTTACGGCAGTTTTTACGTTTTTAAAAAAGAAGATGTCCTCAATGGCTGATTCCTGCGGTTCATATTTTTTTATTATTTTTTCCAAATCATCCGCCACTTCTTTTAGGCGATCGGAAACAGAATTTTTTGGCAAAGTACTGATATGTCCATAAGCTATCGGCGCAACGCATCCTTTGCATTCTTCTAATATAGCCCAGCCAGTCGTCGCGGTTCCAGGATCGATTCCAAGCACTTTCATAATAAAAAATGTTACAAGTTATCAAAGATTTCCTGCACATCATCCAGATCATCCAATGCTTCCAAAAGTTTTTCATAGCTTTCTTTGTCTTTTTCGGAAATACTAGTTTTTTGGGTCGGAACATAAATGAGCCCGGCACTTTCAACATTTAGCCCGCTTTTTTCAATATTTTCTTTTACTTCTTTCAGATCTTCAATTTTAGTATAAACAGAAAATACCCCATCTTCATATGAAATATCATCCGCTCCGGCTTCAATCGCTAAAATTTCTAGGTTATCCTTCTCTCCATCTTCAATTGCTATCTCAATACATCCGACCTGCTTAAACATAAAACTAACCGCTCCTTCGGCGACCATTTTCCCTCCTCCTTTAGCCAATACGTTTTTAATTTCTCCCAGGGTTCGATTCTTATTGTCCGTTGCCGCTTTAATCAGCATTGCCACCTGTCCCGGACCATAAGCTTCATACATCACTTCTTGAATTTCTGCGCCATCTTTAAGCTCTCCCGTTCCTCTTTTGATTGCTTTATCAATATTGTCTTTAGGCATATTGGCATAGCGCGCCTGTTCGATTGCCATCTTAAGTTTAAAATTGAATTCTGGATTTCCTCCTCCTTCCCTGGCAGCGATAGTAACAAAACGGCCCAGTTTGGTAAAAACATTGGCCCTCTTAGCATCATTGACTCCTTTTCTTTGCTTTATTCCCGCAAAATGCGAATGTCCTGACATAAAAAACAAATTCACTAATTACGAGCTTATCATAACATCTTGGCGAGTTAATTTCAAGAAAAAGTCCACTTTCTACTTTTTTCTACAAGAAAAAGTTGATAAGATTATTTACAAATTGATTTATATTCCAAAATATAGTTTGAAAAATTCCTTTCTTATTCTCCGATTTATCATTTCTTACTATTTCAACCCCCAAAACCTCGCCTTGATCTTGATTTTCTGCCGGTTCATCAGCTTGGATTTCGACATTATTTTCCACTTGGTCTTTTGATTTATTTTCATCAGCTAAACTTTCTTCCGATTTTTCTCGCTCTTTTGTAGCATCATTTTGTAACTCCTCTGCACTCGTTTGCGTTGAATCGATGTTAGTCTGCACTCCGATCCATTCCCACCCGCTTTCTCCTTTTTCATAAACTTCATCATCCTCCACGCCTTCTTTTTTGCTGTATTTTACTTTCGACGCTACGGTTCCATCCGGGTAGCGAAGTTCTATTTTAGTCTGTTTATTATTTAGAGCAAACGCTGAATATTTTTTGGTAATTTCTTTTGATTTCCCGGGTTTTATTATTAAATCTTTTGAGATTGGGTGATTATATAAGTTATCCCAGCCAGTTGCAATGCTCCAATTTTTTAAATTTATTTTTTTCTTGGAATTGTTTTGAATCGTAATCGATTCTTTGTCATCTTTTCCTTTGGGATTGGCTTTTACGGAAACAATCTTGATTTTTGACTCGCCGAATTTTTCCACTTCAACCGTGAAATTTTCCGTAAAGTCATCGCTTTTTCCTTTTACTACCAAGAGGACTTTGAATATTCCCGTATTCGAATATTTATGTTTTGTTTCTTGGAGATAGCTTTTATGTCCGTCGCCAAAATCCCAAACTACTTTTTGATTTTTATCTCCAGTCTTTACTTCAAAATTAGCGTAAATATTTTTGTAAATCTTATCGTCTTTTTTAATCTTTATATTGGGAGCTTTGTCTAATTTGTTTTCTTTTTCTGGAGTCAAATAACTGCTTCTTTGCCAGCCAATGCCGTCGAAACTATAGGAGATGTCGCTTTTAAAAGGCTTGTTTCCACATAGAACAATCGACGTTTCTACTCCATTTGGATTTAAAAGAGAAATGACTTCTTCAGAATTATTTATCGCGAATTTAAAATCCTTTCTGTAAACAACTAAAAAATTATCCTTTTTTATCACAGTATTTTTTGGAAAAACGTATTCCCCGGTTCCCGCATCTCTTAGTTCCCAGCTTTCAAGATCAATATCGCCATTTGAATAATTATAAACTTCTATGTATTCATCTTTTAATTCATCACCGGAGGGGTTTGGTAGAATTTCATTGATTCTTATTTTTCCTGAATATTCTTTTGGCTCCGGTTTTTTGGAATTTTCTTCACCCGGAGTCCCTCCTTCCGTATAACTTTCCTGCCAATTGGATTTTTTGTTACTTTCATTTAATTTTATTTTTTCCAGCGTCTTTCCGTTGTTTTTCCCTCCCCATGAATTTTCAAAATCAAAATCAATAAAAAAATTTTCGCATTTGTCATTGCTCAACCTAAGAGAGTCTCCTGCTGAAGACAAACTAAAAGCGCTGTCTAAAACATCCCCGTCAAATTTGAGATAATCCGATTTGAAATCATTTTTATTGCTTGCTATTATGGCGAACTTTCCGGGTTTTATTTCCAAATCGCCGTCAATTTTGTGACAGTTTTTGTAGTGTACCCCATCGCTTCCCAATTCAAGATGTTCTTCGTCTGTTATTCCAAACTTATCTTTATTTATAATTATTTTTTCTTCAGTCGGATTATATATTTCTACCCAATCGCTATGTCCAGAATCTACTCCTCCGGGATCATACATTATTTCGGTAATTATTAAATCATCTTCACTCGCCAAGACAATGTTTGGCAAAACAAAAAATCCTGCTGCTTGAAACAGAACTATTAACAAACAAAAACAAAAAGTTTTACCTCCTACACTTTTCATTTTTCACCCTGTTAAATATTTTTTTATTTGTTAGTATTTCCTTTTTTATTTCTTCTCCGTCTTGCTCTCCTAAAAAGCTTTCTGCCTTTTCGCCTGCTTTTTCTGGAGATTCATTATCAAGTCTTTTGTTTTGTACGGATTTGGAATTTGCCTAAAAATAAATCTTTCTTTTTCTGCGGCCGTCTGCACGAAAACATCCCCGTAATTTAAAATCGTCGGGATAAAGCCAGTGACTTCGACTGTAACATCTTGAATTTTTTCAAATTTAACTTCGCTTAATGATCTGACAAAAAGCCCTTTTTGCTCGATATTAATTATTCTTTCGTTGGTAATAACCCAGATATCGAAATAATAATCGATCCAGACAAAAAATCCATAAATCCAAACAAGGATAGCAAAAAGGCTCTCAACAAAAAGAAACAACTTTAAAAAGCTTCCGCTTCTAAAATCCGAAAAATAAACGGGGAAAAAAACAAGAGAGGCTGCCATGAAAAACACCGCCAGCAAGACAGGAATGAATTGTTTGAAAATATTGAACCAGTGCCTATGCATAATTTTGATCAGACCTTCGTTGGCTTCTATTTCCCTTAGCAATTCTTTGCCGAATATTTTTTCTTCCATCTTTTTATAAATTTAAAAATGATATGATTTCTTCAAAATTCAGAGAAAAAAACAGAGTTAGATTGGCAATAATCAATATCCCCGCCACAGAGCAAAAAAGAAGAAGCATAAAAAGCATCGCGTTCTTATTGTAAGAATATTTAATTATATGATAAACGATAAACAGCCCTGCGATTACCAAAAAAATAAATATTATGAAATAGATGATTTGCGCTATTAGCATTTTGTTTAAATTAATTTTTGTTGATTTTCGGCAGTAAACTCTCTCCCCAAATGCCTGAATCCGTTTTCCGTTACCATTCTTCCGCGGGGAGTGCGGGTTAAAAAACCCAGCTGCAATAAATACGGTTCATAGACATCTTCAATGGTCTGAATTTCTTCGAGTGTGGCGGCGGCGATTGTTTGAATTCCCACCGGTCCGCCGTTAAACTTATCAATGATCGTTTCCAAAATATTTCTATCGGTCGGCTCTAGCCCCATTTCATCAATATCCAAAATTTTTAAAGCTTCACGAGCAATCTCTTCGTTTATTATATCCTGATCATTGATTTGTGCAAAATCACGAACCCTTTTCAAAATTCGATTGGCCACGCGCGGGGTTTTTCGACTGCAGTTGGCTATCTTTTCCGAGCCATTTTTATTTATTTTAATATCCAAAATTCGAGCACTGCGATCAATTATTCTTTTTATTTCTTCATCGGTATAAAATTCCAAGCGATTTATCACTCCAAAACGATTTCGAAGCGGATTAGAAAGAGAACCCAGTCTGGTGGTCGCGCCAATCAGAGTAAATTTTGGAAGATCAAGCTGCAAGGTTCTGGCGGATGGACCTTTCCCGATAATGATATCTAGTTTGTGATCTTCCATCGCCGGATACAAAACTTCTTCAATCAGCTTGTTGAGCCGATGGATTTCATCGATAAAAAGAATGTCTCCATCTTGAAGATTGGTAAGGATTGATCCAAGGTCGCCAACTCGTTCAATGGCCGGACCGGAAGTTACTCGAATATTTACTCCTGTTTCCTTGGCGATAATGTGAGCCAGGGTTGTTTTTCCCAGTCCTGCAGGCCCATAAAGAAGCACATGTTCAATCGGTTCTTTTCTTTTTCTGGCGGCATCAATAAGAATACTCAGGTTTCTCTTGGTTTTTTCTTGTCCGACATATTCAGCAAAACTCTGCGGACGCAGAGTATTATCCAGACCCGAATCTTCGACTTGTTCATCGGAATTTGTAATCATAGTACGCTAATGGTCGCTAATGTTTAAACAAATGCATTCGAATGCATTCGAATTCATTCGGCTTTATTCGCAACTATTAGCAGTTTATCACCATTTGACAAAAAAATAAAGCTATGCTACAGTAGAGAGTCATCCGGAAATTACTACTTCCTAGCTGACATTATTAAAATTCTTTTTTGCTAATCTGTAGACAATTGGTGGCTTCTATCTTTTGCCGTCAATATCGGGAACTTTTTTGCCAAGATATGGGTATCGGGGTTTCGGCTCTGGTATTCCTCGACACTGTTCCTTCCCTGGAATTCCTAATTCCGGGTCCTGTCTACAGATTTGTGGAAGAGAACTTTCTAATTATCATTTGAAAACCAAAGGAGGTGAAATAAAGATGGAAGGCAAATTTACAATATCAGTAGCAGAAGGTTCTGTATGGGCGGGACAATTGAAACATCCGACCATACTTTCTATGGAGTAAGCCGAGAAGATGCGTTAAAGCTTAAGCCCGGTTCTCAGGTAGCATTTACTCCATTTGAAAACGATCGAGCTAAAGATATTTCCGAGAAGTAAACTAGCCAAAAGGCCACTGGCAAACCTGGCAGTGGCCTCAGGACATAACGTAAGACGGATATGTCTTTTTTTATTTCCCCAAACAAAAAAGCAGAAATAATCCGCTTTTGAGGTCGTGTCATTCCTGCGAAAGCAGGAATCTACACTATCGAACTATACTAACCTAGTATTTTCTCATACAGATCCTTCCATTCTGGATTATCTTTTTCTATCAATTCGATTTTCCAATCTCTCTTCCATTTTTTAAGTTGCTTTTCTTGAAGTAGCGCACTTTGCACATTTTCTGTTTGTTCAAAATATACTAAGTTATGGATATTATATTTTTTAGTAAATCCTCCGACTAAATTGTTTTTATGTTCCCAAACTCTTTTAGGTAAATTTGATGTTACCCCGATATATAGTGTTCCGTTTCTTTTACTCGCTAGCATGTATACAAAATAAAACTTTGTGTTCATCGTTTGTGTAGATTCCTGCTTTCGCAGGAATGACAATATTTTTAACTTTTCACTTTGAACTTTTAACTAATTTATTCTTCCGTCACTCTCTCCACTTCTTCCAATGTCGTCTCGCCTTCCAGAACTTTAAGTATTCCGTCTTGCGCCATCGTCAACATTCCTTTTTCAATCGCTTTGTCTCGAATCTGAGTAGAAAAAGCATTTTGGAAAATCATTTCTTTAATATCTTTATCAATTATCAAAACCTCGCTCACCGTTGTTCTTCCTTTGTATCCGATCGAATTGCATTTTTCACAACCTTTCGGTTTGTAAATAAAATCCGTTTTGGGAATTTCCACTCCGGAAGCAGGATTAATTGATTTCAAAACACTTTCTATTTTTTCTTTTTCCTCCGAAGTTGGCGTTGCTTTTTCCTTGCAATTACAAAGTTTTCTGACCAAGCGCTGAGCCATAAAAGCGTTGGAGGAAGTTGCCAAATCATCCGCCTGAACTCCCATATTCAAAAGCCTCTGGATGGAACCAACTGAATCGTTGGTATGAATAGTAGACAAGACCAAGTGCCCAGTAAGTGCCGACTGAAGCGCTACTTTAGCCGTTTCTTCATCCCGAATCTCTCCCACCATCATAATGTCAGGATTTTGACGCATCAGCGCCCGAAGAGCCGTGGGAAAAGTATATCCTCCGCCGTCATTTACTTGCGTCTGAAGCACTCCCGGAAGTTGATATTCAATCGGATCTTCAACGGTAATTATTTTTACTTCCGGCTTATTTAAGACGTTCAAAATGCTGTACAAAGTTGTTGATTTTCCCGATCCGGTCGGTCCAGTGTTGAGAAATACCCCGTTGGGCTTGTTTACTTCGTGCATTATTTTTTCCAAATTCTGTTTTCTAATTCCTAATTTATCAATATCGAGAGCTACTGCCGATTTATTGAGAAGCCTCATCACGACAGTTTCTCCAAAACCGCCCAAAATTATGGAAACACGAATATCAACTTTCGTGTCTTTGATCGTTCCGAAAGGCTTATCTAAAACAACAGAAAAACGGCTGTCTTTCACTCCTTCCCTGACTTCGGATTTAAACCCGCAAAGAACTTTTATTTCTCCTAGGAAACTTGGATATTCATTAAGAGGAATCATTCCGACAGTTTGAAGTATTCCATCAATTCGAAGGCGAATCTTCACGTTATTTTCTTCCGGTTCAATATGAATATCTCCCGCTTCCAAAAGAAGCGCACTGGCAAAAACTACCTTCAGGGCTTCTTTCTGATTGGATCCTGCAATAAATTTCCCTAATTTTTCAAAAGAAGAAATGTTTTCCGAAGTTTTTTTCACATCTTCATCAGAAATGGAAATAGAACGAGCCAAAACTTGCGACATTAATTTTTCATAAATCTCATCCAAGAAATCTATTTGTCCAGTAACGCGCCAAACTTCTTCCAGGGACGTTATTCCTTCCACTGATTTAAGAATTCCGTCTTGAGACATGGTTATCATTCCATTTTCAAGAGCCGCTTTTAGGATATCTCCTTCTCCTGCCATATCCAAAATTAATTTTTCTATTTCTTCATTGATCGTTAAAACCTCATACACTCCGACTCTCCCTTTGTATCCCAACCCCCTGCACTTCGGACATCCTTTGGGGCGGTAAAGATATTCGATGTCCTTTGGAATTTCAACTTTGGCTTTTGGAGAAATTATCGCCAAAATTCTTTTGAGAGACTCTATCGTTTCTTTGGCTGGAACATATTTCTCCTTACAATCAGGACAAAGCCTGCGAACAAGGCGCTGAGCCAAAAAAGCATTTGATGCAGGAGCGATAAGATTCGGTTTCACGCCGAGTTCTACGAGTCTTGGTATGGTTGCCGCAGAATTATTAGTATGAATGGTGGATAAAACCAAGTGGCCTGTAAGCGCAGCATTGACTGCAATATCAGCCGTTTCCTCATCGCGAATTTCTCCCACCAAAACCACGTCTGGGTCTTGGCGAACCACAGCTCTAAGCCCATTAGCAAAAGTATAGCCCTTGTTTTTATTGACTTGGGTTTGTGATATTCCCTTAATTTGATATTCTACCGGATCTTCAACGGTAATTATTTTTACTCCGGAGACATTCAGCGTATTTATAAGGGAATACAACGTTGTTGTTTTTCCTGATCCAGTTGGTCCGGTAGTGAGAATTATCCCATTAGTCTTTTCTATTTGCTTTTGAACTTCTTCATAAGCTAATCCTCGAAGACCCAGTTCTTCAACCTTAAGAAGAACGTCCTTTTGATTAAGGAGCCTCATCACAACACTCTCTCCGTAACTTCCCGGAATAATGCTTACTCGGACATCCATTTTCCCATCCTCAAGGTCAATGGAAAAATGTCCGTCCTGAGCAATTTCCCGAAGATTTATTTTCATCTTTCCCATCATTTTTATTCTGGAAATTAAAGATCTATAAATATCATGGGGAAAATTTCCGATATCCTGAAGAACTCCGTCGATACGATAGCGAAGCCGAGCAGCTTCTTCCTGCGGTTCAAAGTGAATATCACTAGCTCGCATTTTTACTCCTCCGGCCATAACAATGTTGATAACTTGCGTAGTAGAAATGTCTTTCATTCTATTCTTGAGATCTAGCAGATCTTTGAATTGTTTTTCAAATTCTTCTAAGTCCTTGCCTTGAAGGGATAATTTGAGCATATCAATATTTTCAAGAAGCGGCGCCTCTTTATATTTGCCCAAAATTCTTTGAAGAGATGACTGGGAAACAATAAAAATATTAACTTGCCATCCTTTTTTTTCCTTTAATTCATTTATATAATTCAAAGCTTCTTCGTTGTTGGGATTAAGAATGGCGATTTGATAATTTCTTCCCTTTTTTTGAAAAATTCCCATACTATATTTTTTGGAATCTTCTTCTGAGATGGCTCGAACATCATCGGATCCTATAGGAAAAATATTCAAATCAACATACGGAAGGCCAGCGTTTCTGGCAACAGACGCCGCCTGTTCTTCTTCTTCAGCTTTGTTTGCATGGCTGATAACCAACTGAGTTTTCAGCGCTCTTCCTTGGTCTGTTTCAGATTTTCCCCTGATTACCTTTGACATATTGAAAGAATTTTAATTTCTTTCTTATATTTTATATTATTTCGATTAGAATAGCAAAAAAATCAGGACGCAGCCCTGATTTAATAATATTTTAATTGTGTATTTTTATCTATCGTTTTTTATTTCCTCAATTTTTCCAATACCTCTTTTTCGACTTCTAAAATATTTTTTTTCTCTATTCTGAAAATCACAATATCTTGTTTAATTTGTCCATCAAGAATACCGGACAATTTTTTTGCCATTTCTGGACTCGCGCATTTTATCATCCCTGCAACGATATCTATATTTTCGTTGTACAAAACCATAAAAATATTGCCAGCAGAATAATTATCCTTGATTTTTTCTAGAATAAAAGGAATATCTTGAGGATTGCTTCGACTCTGAACAAAATCCTCAATAGCGACAAGCGACCAGACTAATTTTAAATTTTCATCCCAATTAAGGCGCGCCATAACTCTACCCCAAAGCTTTAAAGTGTTAAAAGGTTGTGTTTTGAAAAGCCAGCGGATTATTTCCTGCTGTTTGGCGCCATTATCCATCAGCTTGGCGGAAATTTGAAGTGATTTTGGCGTGGTATTTTTTCTTTGAAAACTTTCCGTTCCGCTAATGATAGCGGTCAAAAGACAATCAGAAATATTTTCATCAATTATTGTCGAGTCAATTTTTTCAAAAATTTCATACAAAACCTCTGCCGTAGAGGACGCGGTAATATTCACCATATTAACTTGTCCGAAGTTTTCATTGTTAGAATGATGGTCGATATTGATGACTGGAATTTCATAAAAAATATCCGGATCATCTTCAAAAACTTTTCCGAGTGTTTCTTTATCGGGACTATCCAAAACAACAATCGCGTCATATTTTGATTTCGCCGGAATAAAACAAAAGTCGCGAGGATCTATGGAGCCTTTTTCCGGAGTAATATAAATTTTAAGTTCGTCTTCGCCAAATTCAGGTTTGACGTTGCTTATTTTGTTATATTTAGTATTAAAAACCAGGATAAATTCTTTAGCTTCAGCGATGCTTTCGGAAATATTTTTCGGCTTAGGAAGAAAAATAAATCTTTCCGCTTCTTTGAATTCATCGACAAAAGCCAGCGTCGGAACTATTCCTTTTTTTTCAAGAAAAAAATAAAACGCCCATCCAGATCCGATTGCATCTCCATTTGGATTTTGCGGCAAAATTATCAGAACATTTTTTGATTCATCTATAATTTTTTCAATTTGTTGGATCGGTTCAAGAGCCATACTTATGGAATTTATAATTTTTAAATAGGATGCTTAAAATGCCAGTTATTCAGCTTAGCAGAGCTGTTTAGCTGTGTCAACTGCTCGAATTAGGATGTCAAAGTTTTTTTAAAATGTCATAGCGCTGCGTTTTTTTAAAATGTCATACTTGCGGAACTTTAGAAATTATGGCGCAGCGAATATCGGCTCTAATCCTACTTCTCCACGGATGATTAA
>JBBABD010000010.1:31402-40321 GCA_041657845.1 Parcubacteria group bacterium | reverse complement strand
ATGAATGGGCTGTGAAATAAAGAAAAGTTTTTAATAAAAACAAAAAGCGCAGCGACACATCGCATAACTTCCGCTATGCGGCAGGCCCAAATTCCCGCTTCGCGGGAACATCGCATAGCTGCGCATTATATGAAATTTTATTTTTAAATTTTTTCCTTTTCTATTTATTTTAAAAGCCATTTTTTTCTAAATATATGAAAAACAAAAACTTCTTCTATCTGCAATACGACAAAATAAATTGGCCGAATCAGGAGAAAACCAAGATTAATGCTTTCGTAAACGATTATATTGCCAACGAGATTATCGCAAAGAAAAATTGTTCAAGCATTAAAATTTTTGATATCGGTTTCGGAATCGGTTTTTTTATAAAAATGTTATATCGCAGTCTGGGTGTTTTTAAGGAAATGATAATTGAGGGGTGTGAGCCCTCAGAGAAAAATTATCAATTTTTTATAAAAAAACCTTCAAAATTGCGAAAAGGTGTTAAAATTCAAACTTATAATAGCACTTTTCTAAACACCAAAACCGATCAAAAATTTGATTTCATAACCGCGATTTATGTGTTTCCGCATTTTGTGCAGGACGAGCTTGATGCAACCGCCAAAAAGATAAATTTAATGCTTGAACAAAACGGCCAATTTATTTTGGTCGTAGCAAATGAAACCTATCTCGAAGAAAAGCTCAAATCGATGAAAGATTTGTTTATTGAAAGAAATGTCATCGAGTATAATGGTAAAAATTACAAAGAAGTCTTGCACTATTCTGACATTCCAGATATTGGAAAGATTATCGACTATAACCGAGAAGGGAATTTTTACCTGGATTTATTCAAAAATAATGGTTTTGAGCTTTTCTCGAAAAAAGATTTAGAGGATAATGGTTTCATTTGCACGGTTTTTGTTTTTCAGAAAAGGTAAAAAATGGCTTTTAATTTATTATAAGGAAGGAAAAAAATTTAAAAATAAAACATCAGATAACAACGCATATCTGGCTTCAAAATTTTTCATTTATTAGAATTAACAAGGAGTGAAAAATTTTCTCGACCCAAATCCCGCACCAGATTGTGATAACCAAAGTATAATTCGCTAATTAAAATAATACGTAAATCAAAGTTTTGTGCCATTAAAGGTGCGGGACTTCAGATGATGCGTAAACGTTATGTGAAATAAAATTCTTTCTTTTTTCTTTTTTTAAATTTGCTTTTTTATAATAAGGAAAAATAAGTTTTTTTATCTATTTATATAGGGGTATAAGGTGTTTTTTCTGCCCACAAAGGGGCAGTAAAAAACGATTTCTATTTTATTTTTTTTGAGGTATAATAGAGGAAACTTTTAAAAATATAACTTACAAAATATGACACAAGATATTCTAAGCAAAAAAGAAGCTATAAGATCTATTGTTCACGCGTCAGTTGAATCTTTCGCAGTTGGATTTCAAGGAAGACACGAGGGCGAGCTAGAAGATCCATCAGGAACGCTAAACATGAAAATTCATAATGTTTTCATTGCGGTTCTTGGTCCAGAAATACAATATTACACTGCTTTAGTGCGATCGCTTGATAGTTCTTTGGGTAATATGCTGGAAAAAATGGCTATCAACATTGCAAAATTAACATACGAAGTTAAGCAAAATGTTGAGGGGCCACTTAGTCTAAAACAAACCCAAGACATGGCGGAATTGTTAGAAAAATATAAACGCAGAGAAATAACTCCGCCTACGGCGGGAGATTATCAGTTTTTGCGCGTTAAACCAGAAGACCAATCGCTTGTAACCAAAAGACACGATAGCGACTACTATTTGATTGATAAAGAAACGGGCGATAATTTTTTGATTGAGTTAAAAATTGGAGGCGATCTTGATAATAAAAAAGCTCGCTCCGAAAAAGAAGCATTATTGGAACAATTCGCAATTCTATCAAATACCTTGCCAGAAAACACAAAGATACAAATGTTTTTTGCAACCGCATACAATCGTTTTGGCGAAGGAAAACCATGGAAGCAAGAAAGAGTAAGACAATATTTTTCAGATGATGAACTTTTGATCGGAAAAGATTTTTGGGATTTTGTTTGTAAATCAGACGAAGGATATAATATTGTACTTGAGGCATACAAAGAAAAAGCCGATCTAATTAAAAAATCTTTAGACTCAATCAAAAAAACCTATCTTGGATAATTTATGAATTCACTTATTAAATGGCCTGGTGGAAAATCAAAGGAGTATGAGCAAATAAAAAATCTCATACCAAAACATACTCGATATATCGAGCCGTTTTTTGGTGGCGGAGCGATATTTTTTAAACTCCAACCTAAAAAAGCGATTATCAATGATATTTGTGTAGAATTGATCGAATTCTATCGTTTCATTAAAGGCGAAAATAACAAAAAGGAATTTAAAAAATGTTTATACGATTACGCTGACAATTGGGAAAAGATTCCAAAGTATATAAATATTTTTGAGAATGATTTTATCAAACTGTATGAAGAATATAAGGATGATAAAAAAACAGAAAAAGAAGTTAAAGAAATAATAACTAAAAAACTCAAAGCGAAAGAGGATCAATTTAATGGTTTGTTTTCTAAAAATTTTGCACTTGATCCAAATAATTTACTTCAAGAAATAATCAAAAATTTAATTTCAAAAATCAGCAGAACTAAAAAGATTGAAAAGGATCGTGGCAAATTACCAGATGGTGACTTGCATAAAAATATTGAAACAGCTTTCAGAAGCGGTTTTTATATGCATTTTCGAGATGTAATGAATAAAAACGGCTCTAAGTACAAAACATCTTTGGCAAAAAAAATCTCAAATTATTATTTTATAAGAGAATTTTGCTATGCATCAATGTTTAGATTTAATGCTAACGGAGATTTTAATATTCCCTATGGAGGCATTGCGTATAATAATAAAGATTTTAGAAGTAAAATAGACTACATATTAAGCAAAGAGGTTGAAGAAATATTTAAAAATACAAAAATCTTAAATACCGATTTTGAAAAAATACTTTCTCAAAAAGATTTGAATAAAAATGACTTCATTTTTCTTGATCCTCCTTATGATACTGATTTTAGCGACTACGAAAAAGCAGTTTTTGATAAAAAAGACCAAGAAAGATTGGCGAAATGTTTATATAGCACTAAAGCCAACTTTATTTTAATCATCAAAAAAACTCCGTTTATTCATGATTTATATAAAAATAAAAAAGGAATAAAAGTTGATAGCTTTGAAAAAACATATTTGTACAATGTTAAAGGCAGAAACGACAGAGATGTTGAACACCTTGTCATTTATAATTTTTAGGTAAATGCAAAAATATTTAAACAAAATCATTCATGGAGATTGTATTGAAAAATTAAAAGAATTTCCCGACAATTCTATTGATTTAATTTTTGCTGATCCGCCCTACTTTCTACAATTACCAAAGGGCAAAAGATTAAAACGAGCAAACGGAACAGAAGTTATTCCAGTTGATGATGAATGGGATAAGTTTGAAAGCTACGAAGATTATGACAATTTTACAAAAAATTGGCTTGGCGAGTGCCAAAGAATTATAAAACCGACAGGAACAATTTGGGTTATTGGAATGTATCACAATATTTTCCGTGTCGGCACGATTATGCAGGATTTAGGAATTTGGTTTTTAAATGATGTGATTTGGGTCAAAACTGACGCTCTGCCGAATCTTAACGGGCGAAGATTTACAAATAATCATGAAACTCTAATTTGGGCTGTGAAAGATAAAAATTGCAAGAACTACACATTCAACTACGAGCAAATGAAAATAATGAATGGCGGAAAGCAAATGAAAGATACCGATTGGATTTTTGGTTTATGCAGAGGTAATGAAAGATTGAAAGATGAAAATGGCATAAAAGCACATCCAACTCAAAAACCATTAAAACTTATTCAGCAGGTTTTATTAGCGGCGAGCAAAAAGAATGACATTGTTTTAGATCCATTTTTGGGAAGCGGTACAACAGCTTTTGTTGCAAAAGCACTTGGCAGGAATTGGATCGGAATTGAGAAAGAAAAAAGATATGTCGATTTGGCAATTAACCGACTACAAAATTAACAAATGGATAAATATGACCGATAAATTTTCAATTGAAGATTTGATGATAAAAATATTGCCTGGCGGTTTTTTGCTAGCGGTTATTTATTTTGTTTTTAACGACAAGATCCATTTCAATCTCATTGACAATTTAGATTTTTTCTATACTTTTTTATTTTTTTGTTCTTCTTTTATCGTCGGCGAGTTACTGCAAACGGTAGCACACGCAATGGAATGGATAATCGATGGATTTTTTAAATTTCGGAGACCTTCGGAAATTTTTTTGTATAAAAATAACCCTGTTTTAAAAAATTCTCACAAAAGAACAGAGCTTATCGAAAAACTGAGTTTAAAAAACGAAGAATTAACAATTTTTAATAAAGATTATTCCGAATTATCAGTTTTATGGTGGAAAAAGAAAAAGACAGAAGATCATCTGGCACAAAGTATCTTTTGGAGACTTTATTCAAAAGTAAGTAGTGATGACGAGATGAAAATGTCGAATAGAAATTATTTGTTTATTCGTGTTATTATGATTGAATTTTTAGTGATAAGCATTTTGCTTTATTCTAGGTTTTTTACCCTAAGCATTTTAAGTGCGATAATTTTTCTTGTATTCCTATGGAGAGCCAGAGGTATCGCAAGAGGTTTAGTTTTTAAAACTGTTTTACTAAATTTGAAGAATTAAAAATATGACAATGAAACTTGCAATTTTTGATGTAAATAACGCTGCTTGCAGTTTAGCGGTCTGTCCAAACGGATACAGCTTAATGGTTGATTGTGGATGTCACAATGAAAAAGCTTGCCCGGTTGATACAATACACTCTTTAAAAAGTGGATTTCTCGGAATGAAGCAATACAATGGATACGATTTAACTCTGTTGCACATCACTCATCCAGATGATGATCATGTTGGAAATGCAGTAAAAATCAAAGAAAAATTACCACCATATCTATTACACAGAAGACAACATGAAGAATTTCCTATTACTGAAAATATTCATGACGATTATAAAAAACATATTGATTTAAAATATCGTGGCAATCCCATAGGATTCACTTTTGGATTTGATCAAAATAAAACTTTCCAAATTCCAATGAATACAATTCTCAAAGATGAAGAATTATCTAAAAAAGTAAAAAATAATTCTAGCATTTTAAGATTTATAGAATATGGTGGCAAGAAAGTTTTATTTGGTGGAGATCTTGAAAAGACAGGCTGGGACTGGTTAGCTAAAAATCATCAGGACTTTGTAAATACGATGAAAAATGGTTTAGATTTTCTAATTGCTCCTCATCACGGTCATAAATCTGGATTTCCTACTTCATTATTCGATCTAATTAGCAAGGTTGAAATATCGATTTTATCAAAAGCGAGTGAATCCGAAAAGGAAGACACCGATGTTTCTTCTCAATATTCCCAATATTCAAAAGGAGTTTTCTACACAAACTTAAATGATAATCAAAGATATTTTGCGGACGGAACACTAACAACACGTAGTAATGGAAATATATTTTTAACAATTTCAAAGGAAGGCAACATAAATATTTTTACACAAAAAGCATCATCAAATCATACAAAAATTTAAAACATAAATCCAATAAGGAGTTTTTGATTTTGGGCATTCACCCCTTACCCCTCTGCCCAAAATCAAAAACAAAAAAACTTATTTATCATTTAGAATAAAAGCAAATTTAAAAAAGAAAAAGAATTTTACATCACATAACAAGGCATATCCGGTTCAAAAATTTTTCATCAATTATATTTCAATAAGGAGTAAAAAATTCTTTCACCCAAATTTTTGCTTCATTTCATTACGCAAAAACTTCGGATATGCCTAACGTTATGTGAAATAAAATTCTTTCTTTTTTCTTTTTTTAAATTTGCTTTTTTAATAATAAGGAAAAATAAGTTTTTTTTATCTATTTATATAGGGGTAATAAGGTGTTTTTTCTGCCCACAAAGGGGCAGTAAAAAACGATTTTTTATTTATACTATTTTTTGATAAAATAGGATCACAAGGATAATAATAATCTATGCCAAATTTTAATGATTTAAACCTTGATAATTGGAAAGAATCAGAAATTTGGACTGATAGCCTTTGGATTATTCAAGAACGAGATAAAACAGGAAAGCATAGTAATTTTTATCACGGTAATTTTGTTCCGCAAATACCCCACCAACTAATCTCGAGATATACCAAGAAAAACGAAGTTGTTTTTGATCCATTCGTCGGAAGCGGAACAACTGCCTACGAAGCCGAAACTTTAGGGAGGCATTTTATCGGTGTTGATATACAAAAGGATCTTGTGGAGCAACTAAAATCAAAAGTTGATAATGAAAAATATTTTTCTGAGATAATTTCTGGAGATAGCTCGAAAAGTGCGACCTTTGATGAAATAAATGAGGTTCTGAAAAAACGAAAGAGGGAAAATGTTAGTTTGGCGATTTTACATCCACCATACGCTGATATTGTAAAATTCAGTGATTTAAAAGATGATTTATCAAATGCAAAATCCCTAAAGGAATTTTTAAGTGGCTTTGCGCTTGTTCTGAAAAATACAATTTCAATTTTAGAAAATGGCAGATATTTAGCAATCGTTATTGGTGATAAATACACTGCAGGACAATGGATTCCGCTTGGATTTTATTGTATGAATGAAGCGCAAAAATTAGGACTTACGCTGAAAAGTATTATAATCAAGAATATGGAGGGCAATCGAGCCAAGCAAAATAAAGAAGGTATTTGGCGTTATAGAGCATTATCAAGCGATTACTACATTTTTAAACACGAATACATTTTAATATTTAAAAAATAAATTTCGATATGACAAAAAAAGAATTATTTTTGGAACTCGCAATGCCCAATCAACAGGGTTTGAGTCGCTGGGTTTCAACATCAGAATTCATTGGTAAATATAAAGTGCTTCAACTTGGAAATGGTGGGAGCTGGTGTAGAGCTAATTCCAGCTTGGCAAAAGAGTACAAAATTGAGTTTGACAAAAATATAACATCAGGAAATTCCATAGATAGAATTCGATTGGTGGAGTTAAATACTAAAAAACACTTCAACCAAAACATTAGAAAAGATATTAGGGATTTTTACAAAACACAAAATTGTGTAATGCTAGGTATTAATGGTAATTCTGAAAATACAAAAATTGAAATTGATCACAAAGATGGGAGAAAAAATGACCACAGAATTTCAAATCTTCAAAATCAAACATTGTCAGACTTTCAACCACTTTCTAAGTGTGCTAATGATGTAAAAAGACAAATTTGCAAAAAATGCAGGGAAACTAACAAACGCTGGAGAGCAAAAAATATAAAAGGTAATCCATATGATTTTTATATAGGAGATGAAAATTATTCAGAAGAATTGGGTTGCAGAGGGTGCTATCAATATGACCCCGTTGAGTATAGAAAAGTTATTGTAAGAAATATAAGTGAACTATCAGCAAAAGAAGCTGTAGATAGTGTTTTTAAAAAATTATATCCAGATGAATAATAAGTTATAGAAAAATATGAACTATATCGGAAGCAAATTATCGCTATTGGAATTCTTGGAAGAATCAATAAATAAAGTGGTTGATAAAGACTGCAATACTTTTTGCGATTTATTTGCTGGTACTGGAATTGTTGGGAGATATTTCAAAAAGAAAGGTTATAAAATTGTCGCAAATGATATTCAATATTATAGCTATGTTTTAAATAGGCATTATATTGGAAATCACAAAGAGCTAAAATTTTCCAATCTTGCAAAAGAACTTCCTGAATTGAAAAATATTGAATTAGAAAACAAAAAAGATTTTGTTTGTAGTTATTTATCCAGCATAAAAGGAGCGAAAGGATTTATTTATAATAATTACTGTGTTGGTGGAACAAAAAATAAAGAAGAAGAAAGACAATATTTTTCAGATGAAAACGGCATGAGATGTGATGCAATTCGTCAGAAAATTGAACAATGGAAAATAGAAAAACTAATTTCAGATAACGAATACTATTTTTTAATTACAAGCTTACTTGAATCAATCGATAAGTATGCAAATACCGCATCTGTTTATGGTGCTTTTCTTAAAAAATTAAAAAAAACCGCTCAAAATAGTTTAATCCTAAAACCTGCTCAATTGATAATCAATGATCAGGATCATGAAGTTTTTAACGAAGACATTAACAATGTCTTAGAGAAAGTTAGCGGTGATATTTTGTATTTAGATCCGCCATACAATCACCGACAATATGCAACAAATTATCACATGCTTGAAACTATTGCTAAATATGATAGCCCAAAAATTCACGGAAAAACTGGCTTGCGAGAATATCAAGGTCAAAAATCTTCGTATTGTTCAAAATCACAAGTTAAAAAAGCATTTAAAGATCTAATCCTAAAAGCAAAAGTAAAATATATCTTTTTGAGTTATAACAATGAAGGTCTAATGACCTTAGATGATATCAAAGAAGTGATGAGCTTGCGTGGTACATACGGAAATTTCACAAAAGATTATAATCGCTTTAAGGCCGACAAAACAGAAAGTAGAGATTTTAAGGCGACAAGAACTGTGGAATATTTACATTATGTAAAATGCAACTAATAAGGAGTTTTTGATTTTGGGCATTCACCCCTGACCCCTCTGCCCAAAATCAAAAACAAAAAAACTTATTTATCATTTAGAATAAAAAGCAAATTTAAAAAAAGAAAAAAGAAAGAATTTTACATCACATAACAAGGCATATCCGGTTCAAAAATTTTGCACTTTATAATAAATTAAGGAAAGCAAAATTTTCTCTCCCAAATTTTTCTTACGCTACGCTTCAGAAAAACTTCGGATATGCCTAACGTTATGACACCACAATAAAAAGCCTTGCTTTC
>JBBABD010000010.1:0-31302 GCA_041657845.1 Parcubacteria group bacterium | reverse complement strand
ACGGAAGTTTTCGGACATGATCTCATTCCATCTTCGCAGGACTTGGCTGGAGCGGGAATCGAATTAGTTCATTTCGACAATCGGGAATTCAGGTTATACGACGTTTTGCGTCAAATCAGAACTGATTATGATTATATTATCATTGATAGTCCTCCAAGTCTTGGACTTCTCACAATTAACGGATTAGTAGCCAGCGATGAGATTATAATTCCCGTTCAGACTGAATATTACGCGCTGGAGGGCTTAAGCCAGCTTTTGGAGACAATCAACCTAGTCAAAGAGAATCTCCAGCCAGAGCTCAAAATTATGGGCGCAGTGCTTACGATGTATGACAAAAGAAACCGGCTGGCGCGCCAGGTAGTCCGCGAAATGCGCGACCATTTTCCGGGAAGAGTGTTTGACAGCGTCATTCCTCGTTCAGTAAGGCTGGCAGAAGCGCCGAGTTTCGGAAAATCAATTTTGCAATTTGACGCATTTTCCAAAGGCGCCCGTTCATACAAAAATCTGGCCAGGGAAATAATAGAAATGGATAAAAATAATAAAAAAGGATTTACGGTATAAGTTTTTTAAAATTTTCAATTTTCAATTTTCAATTTTCAATCAATTTTCAATTTCTGAATTGTCAAATGTTTAAAAATTTTGTAATTTAGTCATTAGAAATTGTTTAGAAATTAGAAATTTGAAATTAGAAATTTCCAATGCAATATGCCTCAAAATTACGGACTGGGAAGGGGACTCTCATCTCTTATTCCCAAGAAAAATTATTCTACCAATGTTAATCCTTCAGAACCTGTTCAGAGAAGCGCTAGCAGTGATGATGACAGAAAAACCAATTTTATTCTGAAGGGAAAAAGTATTATTGAGGTAGATATTAACCAGATTATTCCCAATCCTCAGCAGCCTCGGCTTCATTTTAATGAAGAAAAAATCAACGAACTCTCTGCCTCCATTAAGGAGCATGGGATAATTCAGCCTCTGATTGTTACCCAGAGCGGAGCTAAATTCGAATTGGTCGCGGGAGAAAGAAGATTCGAGGCTTCCAAAAAAGCGGGACTTACGAAAGTTCCGGTGATTGTTCGCGAAGCGGGAGAAAAAGAAAAACTGGAATTGGCTATTACGGAAAATGTCCAGCGTCATGATTTGGATCCGGTTGAAGAAGGGAAGGCCTATAAAAAATTAATGGATGAATTTGAAATGAGCCAAGATGAAGTGGCGGTGAAAATGGGAAAGAGCCGAAGCGCAATATCCAATAAAATTCGGCTTCTCAGCCTTCCGGTAGAAATCCAGAAAGCTTTGGTTTCTGGGGAAATAAGCGAGGGCCATGCCAAAGCAATTCTAGCGCTTTCTAATCCGGAAAAGCAAAGAGCGCTTTTTGAAATGATCAAAAAAAACGGACTCACAGTCCGCCAAGTGGAAGAAAAAACCAAAGAAGTTTCAGTAAGATCCCACAGTAGGGTGGTTAATGTCGATCCCAATATGAAAGAGCTGGAAAATAAGTTGATGGGAATTTTTGGAACCAAGGTAAAACTTTCCAAATCCGGCCGCGGCGGAAAAATTATCATTGAATACTATTCAGATGAAGAATTAAAGGGAATATTAGGAAGAATCTCTAGCTGATATTCTATAATTCTTTCTTCAACTCTCTCCTGATGTGCGCTTTGGCATTGGAAGTTCTCACGAAATTCAGCCAATCTTGGCTGGGTTTCTTTTTTTCTTTGGAGGTAAGTATTTCAACTACCTGCCCATTTTTTATTTTATAGCTCAATGGGACTATTTTACGGTCGATTTTGGCTCCTATAGTCCGATCTCCAATTTCACTGTGAATCATATAGGCAAAATCGACCGGCGTAGCTCCATCGGGAAGATTAATGATGTCTCCTTTGGGAGTAAAAGCAAAGATTCGGTTTTTTAAGAAATCTATTTTTAGTCCGTCAATAAATTCTTCATTATCTCTTCCTATCTCTCCTTGCCATTCGCGGAGCTGTTTCATCCAAGCAACTTCTTTCTCAGGCTTATTTGTTATGTTTTTTAGAAAATATTTTTTCCATCCTTTCTTTTCCTGCTCGCTATAGATCCAATGAGAGGCAATTCCGAATTCCGCTTCGTCATCCATTTTTTTGGTTCTTATTTGAACCTCTAAAATTCTTCCTTCAGGACCAAAAACAGTGGTATGAATCGACTGATAGCCGTTAGGTTTTGGTAAAGAGATGTAATCCTTGATTCTTCCAACTAGCGGGTGATATTTCTTGTGGACAATTCCTAACGCTTCATAACAGTCAGCAATATTTGGAACAATAATTCTGACTGCCGCCAAATCATAGATTCGGTTAATGTCCATATCGTGCTGTTTCAGCTTTAGATAAAGGCTATGGAGCCTTTTAGCCCTTCCTTTTATTTCAATTACTTTTATGCTTTCTTTTTCAAGATCAGCTTTCAGCTCTTTGATTGTTTTGTTTACATATCTTTCTATCTCTTGATATTGTTTTTCTTCCAGAACTTTTACGTGCCGGTAATTTTCCGGATCAAGAAACTTAAAAGACAGATCTTCTAGATCTCCTTTTGTTTCTCCGATTCCCAAGCGGTCGGCGATAGGAACGAAAATCTCCATTGTTTCCTTGGCAATTCTTCCCCTTTTTTCTTCCGGAAGATGCTCCAGAGTTCTCATATTGTGAAGCCGATCAGCTAGTTTTATAATAACCACGCGCACGTCAGCTGCCATTGCCAAAAACATTTTTCTAGTATTTTCTAGGAAATATTCTTCCTTGGATCCGCGCAGTTTTATTTTTCCAAGCTTAGTTACTCCATCGACCAAAGTAGCGATTTCTTTTCCAAATTTTTCCTCAAGTTCAGAAAGTGTAACGGAAGTATCCTCCGGGACATCATGAAGAATCCCGGCTGTAATAGTTTTCGATCTCATTCCTATTTTGGCGATGTTAAGCGCCGTTTCTAGGGAATGCTGGACGTATTCGTCGCCCGATTTTCTTTTTTGTCCCGCGTGCGCTTTTTTGGCAAACTCATAAGCGTCAAGAATTCTTTGTTTTCTTTCTTTGGTAAGACCGAATCTGACAGCTTTTAAAATGTCGTTGATTGTGAGCATCGCTAAAATTTTCAATTTTCAATTTACTTGTTTTCAATCAATATCTCAATTTTCAATTTTAAAAAATTTGAAAATTAATTCATTGAAAATTCATTGTAAATTGATCATTGATAATTGAAAATTATTTCTCAAACTTGCATTCCTTACTCGAACATCGGACGATTCCTTTCGGGGCAAAAACTAATAATGCTCCACACGTTGGACATTTTTCTCCGGTTGGTTTGCTCCAAAGGGCGAAATCGCATTTTGGATAACTGCTGCATCCATAGAACATTTTTCCGCGCTTGGATTTTCGTTCCACAATGTCGCCGACGCCGCATTTCGGGCATTTGAGTCCGGTTTTATTTTCTATTCTCTGTATGCCCTTGCAATCAGGATATCTGGAACATCCCAAAAACGCTCCAAATCTTCCTCTTTTTACTACCATCGGCGCTCCGCATTTATCGCAAATTATTCCGGAATTTTCTTCTTCCACCTTCTTTTCCGCTTCCGTTTTTTCGGTGTATCGGCAGCTGGGGAAGTTTACACAAGCGATGAATTTTCCAAATCTTCCGAATTTTACCAAAAGATCGCCCCCGCATTCCGGGCATTTCTTTTCCAATTTTTCCAAAATGTCTTCTCTTTTTACATCTTTAGTTTTTTTCTTAAGGTTTTTGTTGAATGGCCCGTAAAAAGCGCGAATAACCGGAACCCATTCTTTTTTCCCTTCGGCGATTTCGTCAAATTCTTCTTCTACATTGGCGGTAAACTGCATATTCACAATTTCCGGAAAATGTTCCACCAAAATGTCATTTACCAAAAATCCAATCTCAAGGGGAATCAATTTTTTTTCTTCATTTTTTTCGACGTATTTCCGGTCGATGATGGTTGAAATAGTCGGAGCATAGGTTGAAGGTCTGCCGATTCCATTTTCTTCCAGAACTTTCACCAAGGCGGCTTCGGTGTAACGCGGAGGAGGAGTGGTTGATTTTTGTTCGGAGTCGGCGCTTACCAGGCTTAATTTATCTCCAACCTTCATTTTGGGAAGAAGGTTTTCGCTAACTGGAATCTTGTCTCCATAAAGTTTCAGATATCCGTCAAATTTGATGGTTGAACCGTTGGCGCGCAGAAGATACTTATTTTTTTTGCCTATTGCTTCAATGTCAGCCCGCACTGAGTTCATTGTCGCCGGTTGCATCTGGGAAGCGAGCATCCTGGTCCAAATAAGCCGGTATAATTTTATTTCTTTTTCATCCAATGACTTGGGAAGTTCGTCGGGAGTTTTTT
Organism: Parcubacteria group bacterium; assembly: GCA_041657845.1. Lineage (NCBI taxonomy): Bacteria > Parcubacteria group bacterium. Next base: position 26,939 of record JBBABD010000010.1, on the reverse strand, counting down.
CCGGATAAGCGGGGCGGATAGCTTCGTGCGCTTCCTGCGCTCCCTTTGATTTAGTCTTGAAGAACCTTGGATTTTCCAAGGCGTATTCTTTTCCAAACATTTCAGTGATGGCTTTTCTGGCTGCAATCATTGACTCCAATGACAAGTTGACGCTGTCCGTTCGCATATAGGTGATAAAACCTTGTTCATATAACCTTTGGGCGGCCATCATAGCTACTTTAGCCGAAAATCCCAATGTATTGATAGCGGACTGTTGGAGCGTTGAAGTGGTGAATGGAGCGGAAGGGGAGCGCAAAGTTTCTTTTTCTTCGATATCTTTAATGGCAAAAGAAGAAGATTTAAGTTCATCGGTTATTTCCTTGGCATCCTTTTCATTTTTGATGATGGTTTTTTTGGTTTTGTAATCTCCGGCAAAAAGTTTCAAGGTTATAGTTTCCTCGACTTTTTCTCCATTTTTTTCCAGCAGATTGGAGCCGAATTGGTCGTCCTCTTTTTTGAGCTTAGCGGTGATGGTCCAAAAATCTTCTTTCTTGAATTTTTCAATTTCTCTTTCTCTCTCGGTGATAATTCGAAGAGCGACAGATTGCACTCTTCCGGCGCTGAGTCCTTTTTTAATCTTGCTCCAAAGAAAAGGGGAGAGCTCGTATCCGACCAACCTGTCCAAAACTCTTCGCGCTTGCTGGGCGTCAACCAAATTAATATCCAAATCCCGCGGATGTTCCAAAGCTTTTTCTATGGCAGTTTTGGTAATTTCATGAAAAGCGATTCGTTCGTATTTTTTACTCTTTTTTTTGTCGAGACCAAGCGCGCTAATCAAATGCCAGGCGATAGCTTCTCCTTCTCGGTCTTCATCAGTTGCGAGAACAATTTCATCAGCTTCTTCCGCGGCGCTCTTAAGAATAGCCACTTTATCCTTGGCTTTCTTGGGAATAACGTATTTCGGCTCAAAATTATGTTCGATGTCGATTCCCATTACGCTGGTCGGCAAATCTCGAACGTGTCCGTAAGAAGATTTTACATTATATCCCTTGCCTAAAAACTTGGATATTGTTTTCGCTTTCGTAGGTGATTCTACTATGATTAAACGCATATAGTTGCGAATGTTGAATTCTAATGGTCGCGAATGTTGATTGCAATTAACGCGAATAATTAGATTATCAATTTAATTGTTTATACTCAATATCTGAATTTATTATTCTTTTATAACTTAATTTTTCTGTTCTGAAATTTGCAATAATTCCTAACTTAATTTGCTTGCTTTTTAAATATGCGGATATTTGTTTGAAGTCGGTTATTTTGAATCTATCAGTTGCTTTTATTTCTAATATTATTTTATCTTCAATTAAAAAATCTAAAAAATACTTTCCAATCTTATTTCCATTGCATAATAAATCTACCTGTAATTCCTTATTGTATTTTACGCCTTTCTCTTAATTCTATCTCGATAGCTCTCTGATAATATTTTTCCTGATATTTATTGCCTAATTCATTCTGCACATCATATAAAATTCCCATCAATTTATAGCTCAATTCAGGATAAATTATTTTGCTATTCGCATTCATTTGTTTTTTTATTCGCAACTATTAGCGTAATACTATATAGTTTTGTCCTCCAATATCTTTTATCATTCCTTTCATTTCCATCATAGCTAGAGCAGAAAGGGCGGTTGATGTATTAAGTTTAGTTAGTTTAATCAGCTTGTCAATGTGGACCGCTTCGCAGCCCAAATTTTTGAGAATGATTTCTTCTTCCGGAGAATCGGGAATAATCTCTCTGGCTTTCTCAATCTCGGTTCTTTTTTCCAGATTCAGTTCTTCCAGAATATCCTGCACTGAGGTAACTAATTTCGCCCCCTCCCTGATTAATTTATTTGTGCCTTGGGAGCTTTCGGAAAATATCGGTCCGGGAACGGAAAATACTTCCCGATTGAATTCCACTGCCAAATTGGCTGTGATCAGGCTTCCGCTTTCCATCTGCGCTTCAACAATCAGCGTTCCTAATGTTAATCCTGCCATCAATCGATTGCGAGCCGGAAAATTTCCGGGAACGGAAGGCGTTCCCAGAGGAAAATCGGAAACAAGCGCGCCAGACTCAATTATTCTTCTGGAAAGATTATAGTTAGCTCGCGGTCCGATATTGGAATCTTCCAGGCTGCTTCCCAGAATAGCAATGGTTTTTCCTTTAACTTCCAAAGCGCCCGTGTGCGCTTCGGCATCAATACCGAGCGCCATTCCGCTGACAATGGTTATTCCGGATGTTGCCAAGTCGCGAGCGAAACTATAGGCCACCTGTTTTCCATAACTTGTCATCTTACGCGATCCAACGATAGAAATCAAATATCCGGAAAATATTTCCGAAAGCTCCAAAGTGCTCTTTATATATAGTATATACGGTGCGCTGGGGATTTCCCGAAGAAGCGGAGGATATGCAGAGTCGTTAAGAGCTATAATTCGCACGTTTTCCTTAGCCAGTTTTTCCATTTCTTCTTCGGGATTTATTTTTTCTCTTTCGGAAACTATTTTATTAGCCAAGCTTTCTCCGATCCCGCTTTGAACCAAATTTTGGAAGTCCGACTTCCAAACATTCTCCGGAGACCCAAAAAAATCCAGAAGCATTTTCATCTTCTGGGGACCGAGGCCGTTGATCTTGTTGAGAGCGTTGAGAAATTTCATAACACTATTGAATATATCAAGAAATCGCAGGCTTGACAAAAGCCCAATGTTTTGCTATACTAGACCGTTATAGTAGTTATTTTAAAAGATGCAAAAAAGTGCCTTTAAATGGGCAATGCGCCGAAGAGGCGCAATGGTTTTTGGAATTTCGTCCGTAGTCGAAAGCGGACCATCCTCCTTAGGTTTCGTGAGTAGTTAAATGTATTTAATCTTGATATTTCAAGAGAAGATGCTACTACAGACGAAATTCTGGAAGCCATTTTGAATAAAAGGAGGATTCTACTATGCTAAAAGGTGGGTTGTTAGTGACAGTATTAAATGTAGTATCACTGTTCACGTCTTGTTTCGTGCTTTATTGTTTTTGGGGAAGTACGGAGCTGGCGTTAGTAGCCCTCGCTCTTTTAATTTTTGGAGTGACTGGCTACGTAGGAGGTATTCGTATTGCACTTGGCAAGCCCATCAAGTTCAAAAGTCTTGAAGATGGGCATTATGTAAAGTTTTCCAACGACCCCCGGGTTATTAAGGTCGTTGTGGCAAACACATCGGGCGAAAGACTGGTTACTGATGTGCCGAAGGAGTTGGATGTAGAGGGGAGGCTCACATTCACAAAAAGGACTGTAACAAGAAAAAAAGAAGTAACAGCTACAGCCACAGTGACTTAGCATTACAATTGCAGAAATATCAGGAGAAGGTTTGCGTTGTCGCATTGCAGTAATTGCAACAAATGCGATGACAAAGACCTTCTCCTTTTTTATTTATACGACGTCATTCTGAGCGCCGCGCGAAGAATCTCAGTATTTGCAAACAAAATTTTTATTATATTTGTTCGGGATCCTTCGTCCCGCTAAGCGGGACTCAGGATGACAAATATTTTATTATAATTTAATTTCTTTCGCCAAATTTTTAATAATTTCCAATTCTTCCTGCGAAAAATCTTGCAGTACGAAAACATCGCCGGGAATTATCCTGGCTTTTCTTTTTTCTTCGCCTTCGATGCCGATGCGAATGCGTTTGAAATTTTGCGTGCCGATTTTGTCGATGATGTCTTGGACGCCATTATGTCCCGCCGGTCCGGAATCGGTGGAAATTTTATATTCTCCAAAATTAATGTCTAAGTCGTCATGAATGACGATAATATTTTCCGGAGTTAATTTGTAGAAGCTCATTATTTTCTGAACTGTCTCTCCGGAATTGTTCATAAAAGTTTGGGGTTTGGCGAGGATTATTTTATCGCTATCTTTATTTTTCTCTGAAATCTCTGAGTTAAATTTATGGGAAAATTCAAAAGCAGGAAAATCCCAATCATTTTTTAACTCGTCGAGAATTATGAATCCGGCATTGTGCCGGTTGTTTCCATATTTTTCTCCAGGATTGCCCAGGCCGATTATTAGAATCATAAAATATTTAACATTATTAATTTATTATATTATGTCATTCCTGCGAAAGCAGGAATCTACACAAACGATAATCGCAAGTTTGATGTATGAATTTAGATTAGCGTAACTCTAGAGCGTAGATTCCTGGTCAAGCCAGGAATGACAAATGCTGTAAATATTAATTACTTTTTTATTAAATCAAAATAATTTTGGCTGTCGGAAGCGTTTTTGAATTCCTCAATATTTCCCTCCTCGAAAGAGTCGATGTCTCCAAGGTCGTTTCCGAGAACCAGAACCAAGTCGCTTTCTTGCTTTTCTATTATAGCATCATTTTTCCCAACCAATCTTATTTTTAGTATTTTGATGATTTCATCCAGCGTGAATATTTTTTGCCCGTTAGTCTTGCCATAGACATAGGAATTATTTAGGATTCCTGAATTTCCCGAGTAAACCGTTTTAATATTTTTTATTTTCATCTTATTTTCCAAAATATCTTTGACTTTGGAATCAAGATTCCTGTAGTTGCTTTGATTGATAATCGTTACGCTGGCGTTTTCTTTCTCGATTTCCGCTTTTCTTCTGCGAATCGAATCCAGGTCAAAAATATTTTGCGTCAAATCCTGGATTTCGCTGTAATTTCCCACGCGCGGAACCAGAACAAAAGCCTGAACTCCTCCAGCGGGAATATGAGAAACCTTGAGTATGCTTTCTTTTTTCCAGGCGTCAACTACTGCATTAGTAATATTTTGAGTATCGGATTTTTTAGCAAGATCAAGGAACCCTTCGATTTCATCCATTCCGATGTCGGTTTTGATATTTTCTCCAAGGTCGCTTAGCAATTTATTAAGAGCGATCGGGTTCAGAAAAGTCTGCAATGAAAAAACTTTATTTTTTGTCGATTGCATAACTTGCTGTTGGCGCTTGGCTCTTCCAAAATCTCCTTCCGGATCGTCGTGGCGCTCGCGGACATATTTAAGCGCCGTTTCGCCATTCATAAGGTGCAGTCCTTTTTTAATTTCAAAAGTTTCGTAGCTATAATTCGGTCCGGGATAGCGGGGATCATAGATGTCTCTTTCGACGGAAATATTGATGCCTCCGATGTCGTCGATTATTTTCTTGAATCCGTCAAAATCGAGGACGATGAAATAATGAACAGGAGAACCAGTAATTTCTTCCACGGTTTTTTTGATCGGATTGGCGTATTCCTTCCGGCTAATGCCGTATTGATAGATGGAATTTATTTTGGTGTAGAAGGAAGTGTCTGCGATTTTAGCGTAAAAATCGCGAGGGAGGGAAAGAAGAGCAATTTTTTTGTTTTTTGTGTCGATGCTGAGCATCATTATTGTGTCAGTGAGATTTTGTCCCGGCTTTCCTTTTCCGGCAGTTCCGAGAAGCAGGATGTTTGTTCTTCCGTCTTCTTCGCCTCGGAGCATTTTTCTGCTATTTGGAATCAAGGAAGAAATCAATGATCCCACATTGTTCATAACAGAAGAACTTTCATTATCAATGCTGATTTTTTTCCCAGTGCTTCCGATTTTAAAAACAAAATATCCTCCCCAAACAAAAGCCAAAATTAGCGCCGTGAAAGTTGCAATTTTAAAAAATATTTTTAGAAATTTGTTTCTTGACATATTTATAATTCGCTTGCTAGCTCTATGTTAGCCTACTTTGTACGATACTTGCAAGGACGCATTAGCCGTGTTATAATGGTTGTGTTTGCTATTCATTAAATTTTATCAATGGCAGAAGAAAACTCTAAAAAGAGCAATGTTTTTAATGGAAAAAAAGAGTCCTATTTTGGCGTAGGAAGTTTTTTGTTGGAAATTGTTAAAGTTTTTATTCTAGCTCTTGTAATCATAACTCCAATCAGAGTTTTTCTTTTTCAGCCGTTTTTTGTCCAAGGAGCCAGTATGGAACCGAATTTCAAAGACGGCCAATATTTGATTATCAACGAATTGGGATACAAAGAAACGGATATCGGAATGGGAGAAAAGCAATTTTTTTCAGTGAGTTCTTTCAAAGAGTTGAAAAGAGGCGATGTGGTTGTTTTCAAATATCCAAAAGATCCTAAACAATATTTTATCAAAAGAGTAATCGGCCTTCCGGGAGAAAAAATAAAAGTTAGCGATGGAAAGGTCTACATTTTCAACAAAGAAAATCCAGAAGGATTTATTTTGGATGAGAGCGGATATTTGCCGCAAGAATTAAAAACGCAAGGAGATTCGACGGAACAGCTTAGCGATAATGAATATTTTGCAATGGGAGACAATAGGGGCTATAGCCATGATTCAAGAGCTTTTGGTCCGGTCGGAAAAGAATTTATTGTCGGGAAAGTATTGGTTCGCGCCTGGCCGTTTAATAACGTAGCAATATACTAAACCCACGAATCTACAAATCTATTACAAATATACAAATATTTTTTTGGATATTATTTGCAGAATTTGTAGATTTGTAGCAGATTTGTAATTTGTAGTATGAAGAAAGTAAAAAAAGTCAGTAAGAAGCCAGCAGCTAAGAAACTGGCTAAAAAAGTTCCCGAAAAGGAGCCGATTCTTTTGCAGCCGCCTCGAGGGATGAGGGATATTCTTCCGGAAAGCCAGCCATATTGGGAACATATCAGAAGAACATTATCCAGGTTATCGTATGAATATGGTTTTCAAAGGATTGATATTCCTTTGGTTGAATATGCCAATCTTTTTAATCGGACAATTGGAGAAGGGACCGACATTGTGGAAAAGGAAATGTATGCGTTCACAACCAAAGGCGGAGACAGGGTAGCTCTTCGGCCGGAAATGACTGCCGGAATTTGCCGTTCATATATTCAAAATGGAATGAATGTTTTGCCGAAGCCGATAAAATTATTTTCCATAGGACAGATTTATCGCTATGACAGGCCGCAAGAAGGAAGATACCGCGAACATTGGCAAGGGAATTTCGATATTTTTGGAGAAGATAATCCGATTATGGACGCGCATCTTATCCAGCTGGCTCACCGAGTAGTGACATCTCTGGGAATTAAAAATATCCAGTTCCAGATAAACAGCATCGGATGCGCCCAGTGCCGAAAAGATTATCGCAATCTCTTAATGAGTTATTTTGAATCAAGAAAACAAAAGCTTTGTCAGGATTGCAAAAGAAGACTAGAAATCAATCCTCTTCGAATTTTGGATTGCAAGGAAGACAAATGCGCTCAGGTAGGGCTGAATGCTCCACAGACCGTCGATCATTTATGCGCTGATTGCCATTTGCATTTCAAGAATTTGCTCGAATATCTAGATGAGCTTAATTTGCCTTACGTTATTAACAATCGCTTAGTCAGAGGACTTGATTATTATACGCGAACTGTTTTTGAAATCTGGGTGAATGATGATGGAGGAAAGAATTATTCTTTGGGCGGAGGAGGAAGGTACGACAAGCTCATTAAAATGCTGGGCGGAGAAGATACTCCGGCTATCGGATTCGGTCTTGGACTAGACAGGCTTGCAATTGAAATGAAAAGAATTAACGCCAAACTGCACAAGGCTCCAACTCCAAGAGTATTTTTGGCACAACTCGGAGAATTAGCCAAAAAGAAAAGTTTGAATATGTTCTCCGAACTTGAAAGGAATGGGATAGCGGTAGCGGAAAGTTTTGGTCGAGGAAGCTTGAAATCGCAACTTAGAGTGGCTGACAAGTTTAAAGTTGAAATAACGCTGATTATCGGGCAGAAAGAAGCCCTGGACGGAACGGTAATAGTGAAAAATATGAAGACCGGATCGCAGGAAACAGTGACGAATGAAAAAATAATTAATGCCGTAAAAAAAATATTAAAAAGCGATATAATAGTTTCACACGCCTAGAATTGGAATTTACAATTTTCAATTTACTTGTTTTCAATAAATTTACAATTAATCAATTTTCAAATTTTGTAAATTTAATCATTGAAAATTCATTGTAAATTGATCATTGATAATTGAAAATTAATTAGAAAGGGGGTTTTTGTGATCGAAGTAAGAAAAAAGGAAAAAGAAACATCAGAAAGCTTGATAAGAAGATTTTCCCGCAGAGTTCAGCAAAGCGGTGTTTTGGCGCGTGCCAGAAAATCCAGATTTCTCAAAGACAAGAAGAATAAAAGGGAAAAAAGAGACGAAGCTTTGTATAAGATAAAAATCAGAAAAGAAATTGACAAGCTTAAAAAACTTGGGAAGTTTGATGATGAAGCACTGAAGAATATCAAGAGAAAAATGGAATAATGCCAATAGTCGCGAATATTAAACTAATACATTCGAATTTATTAGTTTATGTATTTGCAATAATTCGCATGCTCAAAGAACAAATCCTTTCCGACCTTAAAGAATCTCTGAAATCAGGAGATGCTCTTAGGCGTGATACTTTGCGTTTGCTTTCCAGCGCCATTAAGAACGCTGAAATTGAAAAAAAGAAAAAAGAAGAAGGTCTTAGCGATCAGGAGATTGTTGAGACGATTAAAAAATCAGTCAAACAAAGAAAGGATAGTATTGAGCAATATGAAAAAGGAGGCAGGCAGGATTTGGCTGATAAGGAAAAACAAGAATTGGAAATTCTTTCGATTTATCTTCCAGAGCAAATGAGCGAAGACAAAATCAGAGAAGAAATAGAGAAAGTTATCGCTAAAACCGGAGCAAATTCTCAGAAAGATTTCGGAAAAGTTATGGGAATGGCGATGAAAAGATTAAATGGCCAAGCAGATGGAGATGCGGTGAAAAAGATTGTGAAAGAAGAAATAGCCAAAATTTCCTAATTTCTGATTGCCCTAGCTAACCTAACCCATTCGAACGCTAATGGCCAAAAAACAAGGGCGGGATTTATAAATTGGAAATTGGTTAGAAATTAGAATAATTATAAATTTTCATGTTCAATTATTTTAACTTAAATTTTCTTGAAAAGGGCACTGCTGGTTATCAATTGCTTGTTTTGCTTATTCTATTACTATTTCTCAAAGTCTTCTTCAGGCTGATTGTCTATAAGTTTTTTTCTTTTATTTTTAAATCTTCAAGAAAGGAAATAGCCAGAGCTAAGGGCAGGACAATCGCCTTGTTGCTCAATACGGTTGGAAATATAATAATCTTAAGCGTGGCTGTCCTTTTAATACTTGAATTAATCGGTATCGATATCCGTCCTCTTTTGGCTGGAGCGGGAATTTTGGGCTTGGCAATCGGTTTTGGGTCGCAAACTCTCATTAAGGATTTTGTCAGCGGGATATTTATAATTTTAGAAAATCAATACAATGTCGGAGATATAGTGAAGATAGGAACTTTCACCGGAAAAGTGGAAAAAATTTCCTTTCGTTCTACTGTCATAAAAGATGAAAAAGAAGGGCTCGTTTATATTTCCAACGGATCTATCGGAAGCGTAGCCAATCTTACCCAGGGGAAAATAATAGGTAAAACAAAATGAAATTCGATATAGAGATTAACAATCAGGAAAAATGTTCCTTGGCTAAAAAATATTTTGATGATGTTGCTTCAAAAACTATTAAGCTGAGCAGAATAAAATTTTCTGGAAAAATAAGCATAAGCCTAGCAATAGTATCAGAAAGGGAAATAAAAAGAATCAACCGGATTTATCGAAAAAAAAACAAAGTTACTGATATTTTATCTTTTTCCGAATATCCCCAAAAAAAAGAAAAAGATATTTTTTGCGAGCTGATAGTCTGTCTGGCATACGTGAAAAAATCTTCGGAAATTGACAAAATATCCCTTAAAAAAGAGATGGCATATGTGGTTTCGCACGGGATATTGCATTGCATTGGATTTGGCCATAGCAAGAAGATGTATGAAATTCAGGATGAAGTTTGCAAAAAATATAGATAAATAAATTAATAAATCAATATGGAAGAGACAAAAAGGAATATCAAGGAAATTTGCACGAGCTTCAAGTGCGCTTTTAGGGGAGTAAAATATGCAATATCTCATGAAAGGAATTTTCAAATAGAGATAATTTCTGCATTTTCTATTGTTGCGCTGATTTTAATTTTTGACATAAAAAGTTGGGAAGCGGTAGTTCTTTTTTTGATGATAATGTGGATTTTGGTGGTGGAGCTTGTTAATACGGTAGTGGAAAAAGTAGTTGATATTTTAAAACCCAGAGTTCATCCCTATGCGCGCCTTATTAAGGATATGATGGCGGCAGTAGTGCTTATTTCAGCTGTCTTTGTTGCCGCTATAGGGATAATTATTTTTTATCCATATCTTAGAGATCTTTTTATTTTCGCATATTAATTTTTTGCGGAAAAAAAGTTTTTACCGTATAATTTAGCTATGTCCAAGAAAAATATCATAGTGGGGATAGACGTTGGCTCTTCTAATGTACGCTGTATTATCGTACAGGCTTTTTCTGATGTGGAAATACCCAGGATAATTGGCGTAGGAGAAGTGCCTTCTTCCGGAATAAGAAGAGGAATAATTTCCGATGTTGAAGAAGTGATAAAAAATATCAATGAATCAGTGGAAAAAGCCGAAAGAATGGCGGGGGTTACCGTTAAGAGCGCTAACGTTAATATTGGCGGAACCGAAATAAATTTTCAAAATTCAAAAGGAGTTATCGCGGTAGGAAGAGCTGACGGAGAAGTAACGGAAGATGATTTGGAAAGAGTTATCGTCGAAGCTCAAAATGTTGCGCTTCCGCTAAATAAAGAAATAATCTATGTCATCCCTAAAAATTATCGGTTGGACGATCAGGAAAACATCAGAGACCCTTTGGGCATGAAAGGAGTTCGCTTGGAAATGAACGCTTTGGTTATTGAATGTTCTTCCGGACAAGTTAAAAATCTGACCAGATGCATTCATCAGTCGGGAATAGATATGGATGAAATAATTTTAGAACCTTTGGCGGCAGCCGAATCTGTTCTTGGAAGAAAACAAAAAGAATTGGGGGTGGTTTTGATTGATATTGGAGGGGGAACCACAGGAATTTCTGTTTTTGAAGATGGCGATTTAGTCCATACCGCCGTTCTTCCGATAGGCGCCGGACATGTTACAAACGATATTGCTATTGGGCTTCGTACTTCGATTGAAGTGGCTGAAAAAGTAAAATTGGAATTCGGAAATGCCATTTCCGAAGAGGTTGGCAAAAAAGAAGAAATAGATTTGTCCGAAGTTGATTCTCAAGAATCAGGAGTTGTTTCTCGTTATCATGTCGCGGAAATTATTGAAGCCAGACTGGAGGAGATATTCGGAATGGTCAATAGGGAATTAAAAAATATCGGAAAAGCCGGACTTCTTCCGGCCGGAGCGATAATTACTGGAGGCGGGGCTAAACTTCCTCAACTTGTCGATCTTGCAAAAAATGTTTTAGGTCTTCCCGCTCAGATTGGATTTCCAATAAATCTCGGAGGAATAATGAATAAAGTTGATGATCCATCTTTTTCGACGGTCGTGGGACTTGTAATTTGGAATGAAGAGCAGAAATCGAGTTTGAAGAAAGAAACAAAAAAAGTTTTTGGAAATATGTCCAACACAACTGAAGAGACTGTGAAAAAAATGAAGAAATGGATGGAGAAATTTTTGCCTTAGAGCAGTCTTTTTTGCGGCTTGACATTATCTGGTTTGATATGCTAGATTTAGATACTAAAATAAGTTGATTAAATAATATAATTATGGCTGAAATAAAACCGGATATAGAAACTTTTGCCAAAATAAAAGTAGTTGGAGTGGGAGGTTCAGGAAACAATGCAATCAGCAGGATGATTGAATCGAAAATCAAGGGGGTTGAATTTGTCGCAATAAACACTGATGCGCAGGCGCTTCATCATTCCAAAGCTTCCGAGAAAGTTCATATTGGAAAAAATTTGACCAAAGGGCTTGGGGCGGGAATGAATCCGGAAATAGGAAGACAGGCGGCGGAAGAAAATCGGGACGAAATTCAAGAAGTTCTCAAAGGTTCGGATATGGTTTTTGTAACTTGCGGTCTTGGAGGAGGAACCGGAACCGGCGCGGCGCCAATTGTGGCGGAAACTGCCAAAGAACTCGGAGCTCTGACTGTGTCAGTGGTAACGAAGCCGTTTGCTTTTGAAGGAGCGCAACGGAGAGCCATTGCCGAAGAGGGATTGGATAATTTAAAAGACAGAGTGGATTCTCTGATAACAATCCCGAATGATAAGTTGCTTTCCATAATTGACAGAAAAACAACTCTCATCAGCGCGTTTAGGATTGTTGACGACGTGCTAAGACAAGGCGTTCAGGGAATTTCCGATCTTATCACCAAGCCGGGAGTGGTTAATGTTGATTTTGCCGATGTCAGAGCTATTCTGGAAGATAGCGGATCAGCATTAATGGGAATCGGCATTGCCAGCGGAGAAAATAGGGCAATTGAAGCCGCCAGGCAAGCAATAAACAGCCCTCTTCTCGAACTTTCAATTGATGGAGCTAAAGGAGTATTGTTTAATGTTTCCGGTTCCAGTGACCTAACGATGCTTGAAATCAACGAAGCTGCTAATGTTATTACCGAAAACATCGATCCGAATGCTAAGGTAATATTCGGAGCGGTTACCGATGATCAAATCAGAAAAGGCGATATTCATATAACAGTCATTGCTACCGGATTTGATACGGAAAAAGTGAACGAAGCTTCCGAAAAGATTTCCAGAGCTTTTTCTGGTGCAACTATTCCGGTAGAAACCAAGAAAAAAGAAGAACCGAAAGAAGAAAGGATAGTTTTTCCGACCAAAAAACTGGAAACGAAGATGATTATCGAAGAAAAAATCCAACCGAGAGGAATTTCAATGAGAGGGGAAACATCCAAAGAAGCCGAAGAAGAAGAACTGGAAATCCCGGCTTTCATTCGGAGAAAAATGGAGAAATAGAAAATATTTACCTTTTTGAAAAAAAGCTTATTGTCGAAATAGGCTTTTTTATATGCGGTCAATTATTATCTGTCGAGGTTAAATTTTTAGTATTTCCAGGGATTTGAGTGGGGTGTGGACAACTTTTATTTGTTTTTTTTCTTTAATTATTGTATAATTTCAGCAAAGAAGTAGCGCCGTAATCTGAATAACAAATAATAAAACTAAAAAAATATGCAACAAAAAACAAAAATGATTATTCTTATTGCATTAATAGTCTTTATTATTTTCGCAACCGCGGTTTTTATGTTCAAAAAGACAAAAAACTTGTTTAATCTTGGCGAGCAAAACAAACAAGCTGAGCAATTGGAATCCGAAAAACAAAAAGAAGGGCAAACAGGGGATTTTTCAAAAAGCTTTACGACTATTGAAATTAAAGGAACTGTTGCGGCAATTTCCAAAGATTCCATTGAGATTCAAGATGGAGAAACAAAGAACACTTTTTCTCTTGCGGAAAACATCGCAGTGCTTTCCGTTAGCGGATCAAAAGTTGCCAAAAAAAGCGTTTCTGACCTCAAAAAAGGCCAAAATGTTTCCTTAATGCTTAATCAGGCTAACAGCGAGATCGTTTCCATTCAGATTCTTGAAGGACGAGATAGCAAGGCTCTTTTCTAGAAGCTAATTAAATTTTTTAAAAAATAAACTTATGAATAAAAAAACAAAGGTACTGATTTTAATTTTATTAATAGTTGTTATTTTTGGCGGGTTAACAGTTTTTCTATCTAAAGAATATGCATCCTTAAGTTCGGTTACTGGGAATAATCAAACCGCGCAAAGGCAACAAGTCCCAGAACAAACGGCAAGCCAAACAGAGCAAATTCAGGATCCCCAAAAAACTATCGAAGTTGAAGGAACAGTCTCGGCGCTTAAAGAAGGTTCCATCGAGATTGAAAATGGCGGAGTAAAAAGTATTCCTATGACGGAAGATACCGAAATTATAGTTAAGAGCAATACAAAGACCGAATGACAAAAATTAATTAAATAATTTTTAAAAATAAAATGACAAAAATAAATGCCAAGAGTTTTCTTCTCATTGAAGCAGTTAGTGTTTTTTTATTATTTTTTGCGGTTTTTGCTATTTCATCCAACACTGCAAACGCATTTTCAAGAAATATAAGCGGATCAGTTTGTAGCGGTTTTTCTCCTGATCCATCCGCAGTCTGCTCACCGCAAACCAATGGTACGGGTTATGGATATTGCACAAATACAGTTCAAGGTAGCTCCTGCAATCCGCCTATACCAGGGACTTCGCACAGGATTTGTCTTAATGGAACAAAACACTGCAGACTAGCTTGCACCAGTTTCACTTATAGCGGATGGGGTATTTGTTTCAGTAGCGGACATCGAACAAGGACGGTAATTTCGAGTAGTCCGGCTGGATGTAGCGGAGGCACTCCTATAACTACCGATTATTGCACGAACGGTGTTTGCAATAGTGCATATGACGGACAAACGCTTGCTACTATTCCAGCTTCTGGCCTTTGCTCTGCAGGGGCGCAATTTCCATCTTCAGTAGTTAGCTCCGGACCTTGGACATGGTATTGCATTGGATTGAGCGGAGGAAGAACCGATTATTGCAGCGCAAATCTATCAGCCGGAAATTGCGGAACTTCCAATGGACAATATTTCCTAACTGCTCCGACGAGCGATCTATGCTTATCCGGAACAGCTTCAGCGTTTTCAGGTACCGGTCCTTGGAATTGGACCTGCAACGGAACAGCTTGCAGCGCTAATATAAAATATTCCAATTCACCTTGTTCGGACGTCTATAATTATACAAGAAAGAAATTTGAATCAAGCGATCTGGCAGGAACTATCCTGATCGGCTCTATAGAATATGTCCAAGATTGCGATTGTGGAATAGGAGGATTAAAAATAGATTATCCTTTTGAAGATTTTAATTCAGGTTGCGTAATCCATCATAACCTAAATGTTTCAAAAACAGGAAACGGAACGATTACTTCAAATCCGTCAGGAATAAATTGCGATTCTGCTTGCTCTTCTGCTAATTTTTCATATGAGTCCGGAACCAGCGTCACTCTCACGGCTGGCAGTTTTCCAAACTCTCAGTATTCAGTCCGCTGGATTGGCTGTGATTCACTAAGTGGAAATACTTGCAACGTAGTTATGAATTCCGTAAAAGATGTTACCGCTACCATTACTTGCAGTCCAAGCTGCGGTCTTTGCTCGACGAATCCGGATGGATGCGGAGGATCCTGTTCTCCCTCGGCCGCTGATGGACAATGCGGATCCGCTGAAAATATGACTTGGGATGCTGTTCCCGACAGCAATCTTTGCAATAGCGCAGGAGGCAATTCCACTCCTAAGGTTTCCGGAGGAAATTGGACCTGGACTTGCGAAGGGACTTGCGGCGGAAATGACAAGGTATGTTCTTCTCAGCGGGTTGGTTACAAAGAAGTGGCGCCGTAATCCGAATAACAAATAATAAAACTAAAAAAATATGCAACAAAAAACAAAAATGATTATTCTTATTGCACTAATAGTCTTTATTATTTTCGCAACCGCGGTTTTTATGTTCAAAAAGACAAAGAACTTGTTTAATCTTGGCGAGCAAAACAAACAAGCTGAGCAATTGGAATCCGAAAAACAAAAAGAAGGGGAAACAGGGGATTTTTCAAAAAGCTTTACGGCTATCGAAATTAAAGGAACCGTTGTGGCAATTTCCAAAGATTCCATTGAGATTCAAGATGGAGAAACAAAAAACACTTTTTCTCTCGCGGAAAACATCGCAGTGCTTTCCGTTAGCGGATCAAAAGCTTCCAAAAAAAGCGTTTCTGACCTCAAAAAAGGCCAAAATATTTCCTTGATGCTTAATCAGGCTAACAGTGAGATTGTTTCTGTTCAGATTCTGGAAGGAACAAACAGCAAAGCTCTTTTTTAGAAGCTAATTAAATTTTTTAAAAAATAAAAAAATGTGGAAAAAATAAAAACAAAAATTAATTTATATTTTTTGATAATTGCGTTGCTAGCATTGTTTGTCAGCTTCACTGAAGCTGACGCGTTATGCGATGGCAGCATGTACGGTGGCGTAAAATCATACAACCCCGATCCGTCGACTGTTTGCCAGGGTCTAAAATATAATGCTTGGGCAACATGCAACATTTCGCCTTATGTTGATATTGCCTGGAACATAACTGGAACAAAGCCAGTTCGTCCCTGGACTCCTGATCCGTCCACAGTTTGCAACGGAGCGCATTTTTCTCAGACAAATAATTGTGCTACGCGAGGTGCTACAGGGACAAAGACTGATACCGTCTGGATGCCCGATCCTTCTGCTGTTTGCAGCGGGATAAGTTTCACTCAGATTGGCGCAGACTGCGGTCAAAAAAGATTAGCTAGTGGGACAAAAAATTGTAGTAGCTCCATATCTCCAGATAAATCGTTAGTAAAAAGCGGAACAGCTTACAATTTGAAAAATGAATGCAGCAAAACAGTCGGATCAAGTGTTGGAACAAAAACAATTGGTTCATGTGTTGATAATGGTACGCGCACACCTAGCGCGTCCAGTATCTGTACTGGCAACGCAGTCAATGCGGTTGATAACTGCGGCCTGTTTCATGGCGTTTGGGGAACTAAATCGTGCCCTTACTTGCCTGCGAAAGATTTAGTCCCCTCCGGAATAAGTTATCAAGCTGTTAATCAGTGCGGAGACACGATATTCTACACTGGGACAAAAAGTATGTCAACATGGACTCCGAATCAAAATGAGGTTTGTTATACTTCTCCTTTTGATCAAACGAATGGCATAGGATCACCGAGAAATATGCTAGGAACACTTAATTTTTTCTCAAAAGTAACTATTCCGAATCCTCTCAATCTTTGTCCCACAAGTTATGCAATATCGACAAATGGATGTAGAACGGAATTAGTACAAGGGACGCATGATTGCACGCCTGGTTCTTGCAATCCTTCTTTTAATAAACAGTCTTTCTTTACTCTTTCTTCGTCATCTAGTCTTTGCTCGACTGGGAGCGTAGCTAATTTTTCAGGTACTGGTCCCTGGACATGGAACTGTCTGGGTAGCTTGGGCCCAGTTGCCAGTTGCTCAGCTTATCTATCAGCCGGAAATTGCGGAACTTCCAATGGACAATATTTCCTAACTGCTCCGACGAGCGATCTATGCTTATCCGGAACAGCTTCGGCGGTAACGGGCGCTGGTCCTTGGAATTGGACTTGCAACGGAACAGCTTGCAGCGCTAATATAAAATACTCCTGCCCAAATAGTTGCTCAAACTTATTTAGCTATGCAACAACTACAGCTTTTGAATCAAGTGATGTTGCTTGCACAATTCCAATTGGTCTCATAACATATGCAATGGATTGCACTTGCGGAGAGAAAGCTAGCGATCCTTATGGATATGAATCATTATGCTGTACTCCAAACAATTCTGGATGCGCCGCGGATACTTGTGTTGGCGATACCTGTTTTGATGGATGCAACAATATTCCTGGAACAAAAACAACAGGCAGTTGCTGTACTCCAAACAATTCTGGATGCGCCGCGGATACTTGTGTTGGCGATACCTGTTTTGATGGATGCAACAATATTCCTGGAACAAAAACAACAGGCAGTTGTTGCTTTATGTCTTCTGGACAATGCGGATCCGCTGAAAATATGACTTGGGATGCTGTTCCCGACAGCGATCTTTGCAATAGCGCAGGAGGCAATTCCACTCCTAAGGTTTCCGGAGGAAATTGGACCTGGACTTGCGAAGGGACTTGTGGCGGAAATGATAAGGTATGTTCTTCTCAGCGGGTTGATTACAAAGAAATAGCGCCGTAAATCCGATTAAAAAGCGCAGATGATGAAATTTAAGAAACCGAGTTTTTAAAGCCCGGTTTTTTTATCTGTGGATAACTCTTTAAAATCGCTGAAATTAGGCGGTTTTTTGATTGTTGCTTGAAATATGACTTGTGGTATAATGGTAGTAAAGCATACAAGATATAGTATGAAATCACGAAACAGTCGCTAATTTAATCACTAAAATTCCCGAAAATTTTCGTGATAATTCGGGAATATTTCGTGTTTTGTTTAGTGATTTATATAATTATGATTTGCCCCTTTTGCAACCACAACGAAACTAAAGTAATTGATTCTCGCGATACTAATGACGGGAAGGCAATTCGGCGCCGCCGGGAATGCGAAAAATGCCATTCTCGCTTCAGCACATATGAAGAAGTGGAAATTATGCGTCTGTCAGTTGTGAAAAAAGACGGTCGGAAAGAAGAATACAACAAAAAGAAAATAGAATCAGGAATCAGGAAAGCTTTGGAAAAAAGGCCGGTAAGCGAAGATAAAATTGAAAAAATAATAGCGGATATTGAATACGAAATCCAATCCAAGGAGAACTGCGAAATAACCAGCAAGGAAATAGGAAAAATAGTTTTAGATAAGATTAAAGAAACCGACGATGTGGCCTATTTGCGATTTGCCAGTGTCTACAAATCATTCGGCAGTGCGGAAAGCTTTAAAAAAGAAGCGGATAAAATAATCTAGTAATAATGGATTATCCCAGCACCAATTCCGAGTGAGTCTGGCGATAATTTGTATGTTTTATCTCTCGGAAACGCCTTGCTCGAGGCGAGTGCGGCTTAAGCAACTAATATACTAAAGTTTTAATATCGAATTGGTGCGGGATGCTCATTTTTGTAGCCGCTCGCTCCGCTCGCAGACAAAAATGGCAAAAACAAAAATGAAAAAGAAGAAAATGGCTCAAAAGTCCAAAAGTCCAAAAGTCCAAAAAAACCAAGTCCGCAAAGTTGTCAAAAGAAGCGGGAAAGTAGTTTCTTTCGATCCAAGAAAGATTACTGTTGCAGTGGCGAAAGCTTTTGTCGCAACCGGAGAAGGCAATTTTAAAGATGCGCAGAAAGTGACGGATAAAGTAGTCCAGCTTCTTAACAAAAATAACAAGAAAGGATATTTGCCGGAAATTGAGGAGATTCAGGATTTGGTGGAAAGAGTTTTGATGATTTTAGATTATGATGAAACTGCCAAGGGTTATATTCTCTACCGAAGCCAGCACGAAAAAATCCGTGAAACTGAAAAAACAATCGATGAAGCAGTCAATCTGGTTGACAGCTATATTCAAGAAATGGACTGGAAAGTTAAAGAGAATGCCAATATGTCATATTCTCTTCAGGGACTCAATAATTATGTGGCTTCCATTGTCAGTTCCAAATATTGGATGAATAGAGTATACACTCCGGAAATTCGGGATGCTCATAAAGAAGGAGATTTTCATATTCACGATCTTCAACTCATCGCTGCTTATTGCTGTGGATGGGATCTTCAAGATTTGCTAAGGCGCGGTTTCACTGGAGTTTCAGGAAAAGTTTCCTGCAAGCCGGCCAAACATTTTGGCGCCGCACTCGGACAAATGGTAAATTTCATCTATACTCTTCAGGGAGAAGTAGCCGGCGCTCAGGCTTTTTCTAATTTTGATACGCTTCTGGCTCCTTTTGTGCGCTATGACAAGCTGAATTATGAACAAGTGAAGCAAAACATCCAATCCTTTGTTTTTAATATGAATGTGGCCACTCGCGTTGGTTTTCAGACTCCATTTTCCAATATTACTTTGGACATTAAAGCTCCAAAAACTCTGGCTCAAGAAGCGGTACTTATCGGAGGAGAACCCCAAAAAGAAACTTACGGAGAATTTCAGGAAGAGATGAATATGATCAACAAGGCTTTTGCCGAAGTAATGATCGAAGGCGATTCCAGCGGAAGAATTTTTACTTTTCCGATTCCAACTTATAATATTGGAAAAAATTTCGATTGGAAAGATGAAAATTTTAATCCGATTTGGGAAATGACCGCCAAATACGGAATTCCCTATTTTGCCAATTTCATCAATTCCGATATGGATCCGGAAGATGCCAGAAGCATGTGCTGCCGG
The DNA here is from genome assembly GCA_041657845.1 of Parcubacteria group bacterium. NCBI lineage: Bacteria > Parcubacteria group bacterium. Next base: position 7,113 of record JBBABD010000010.1, on the reverse strand, counting down.
CTTAGGCTCGACAACCGTGAGCTATACAAGCGCGGAGGAGGACTTTTTGGCGCTAATCCGCAAACCGGATCGGTTGGAGTAGTTACAGTCAATCTTCCCCGCCTCGGATATATCTCAAAGAACAAAAAAGAATTTTACCAGAATCTTAATCATCTAATGGATTTAGCTAAAGAAAGTTTGGAAATTAAAAGAGAAATGATAGAAAATCTTACCGATAAAGGTTTGTATCCGTACACCAAAGTGTATCTGGAATCTATAAAAATGCGCCGCGGAAAATATTGGTCTAATCATTTTTCAACTATCGGGCTTGTCGGAATGAATGAAGCAATTTTGAATTTAATCGGAAAAAATATTGCCACCAAAGAAGGACAAAAATTGGCTGAGGAAATGCTGGTACATATGCGCGATAGAATTATCGGATATCAAAAAGAAACAGGAAATCTTTTTAATCTGGAAGCTACTCCGGCCGAAGGAACTACCTATCGATTGGCCAGAATCGATCGCGAGAAATATCCGGATATGATTTTTGCCAATAACGAAGAGGTAAAAAACAATAGCGCCGAGCCTTATTATACCAATTCTTCCCAGCTTCCGGTCAATTTTACCGATGATCTTTTTGAAGCTTTGGAGCTTCAGGATAAGCTTCAAACGAAATATACCGGAGGAACGGTACTTCACGGATTTTTGGGCGAAAGAATATACGATATTGAAACAACCAAAAAGTTGGTTCGGAAAATTGCCGAAAATTATTCTCTGCCGTATTTTACTCTGACTCCGACCTTTAGTATCTGTCCGGTGCACGGGTACCTTTCCGGGGAGCACTATACTTGTCCGAAATGCGTGGTGGAACAAAAAACTGAAGTGTATTCTCGTGTTGTAGGATACATCCGTCCGGTTCAGCAATGGCACGAGGGAAAACAGGCAGAATTCGAAGACAGGAAAGAGTTTATCGTAAAAAAATAGTTGCATTTATGAATAGGGGCAATCTGTTTTTCAGTATTCAGGTTGCCCTAATTAGTAAACACGTTTAATTTTCAATGATCAATAATCAATTTACAATAAATTTACAATGACTCAATTTCCAATGTTTGAAAATTAATTAATTGGAAAATTGAAAATTCATTGAAAACAAGTAAATTGATAGTTGTAAATTATTTTTGTGGTACTTGGCGGTTATCAAAAATTGACGCTCATTGATTATCCGGGAAAAATAGCAACCACGGTTTTTACAGTCGGCTGTTCTTTTCGCTGCCCGTTTTGCCATAATCCGGAATTAGTTCTTGACTGGCAGTTATCAGTTTACAGTAATATAGAAAAAGAGTTTTTTGAATTTCTGAAAAAAAGGAAAGGGAAATTGGAGGGAGTTTGTATTACGGGAGGCGAACCGACAATTCAGCCGGATTTAGTGGATTTCATCAAAAAAGTTAAAAATCTCGGTTATTTTGTGAAATTGGATTCCAATGGAAGCCGGCCTGATGCTCTCCGAAATATCATTCAGAACAAAATGGTCGATTTTATCGCGATGGATATTAAAAATGCTCCGGAAAAGTACAAAAAAACCACTGGAGGAATGGCGGATTTGGAAAGAATAAAATTAAGCGTGGATATGATAATGAACAGCGGAATTGATTATGAATTCAGGACGACAGTGGTTCCCGGAATTCACGAAGAAAAAGATTTTGATGAAATTTCCAAATGGATAAAAGGAGCTAGAGCTTATTATCTTCAGGAATATAGGGAGGGAAAAATATTAGATCCCAATCTCAAAAAGGTAACTAAGGGGAAAATGATAAATCTCGATTCGATTGGCGAAAAAATAAAAAATAATTTCGGGAAGTTTGGAATAAGAGGATAAAAAATATGATAATTTACATCAAAGTAATTCCGAAATCATCAAGGAATAAAATAGAAAAAATTTCGGAAGGGGAATACAAAGCTTGGATAACTGCTCCGCCGGTTCAAGGCAAAGCAAACGAAGCTTTAGTGAAAATATTAGCTGATTATTTTGATGTTTCTAAGAGTCAAGTCAATATAATCGGAGGAAAGACAGCCAAAACAAAAATAGTGGAAATTTTAAACTAATGAACAAATCCAGGATTTTTCTTATATTATCTTTGTGTTTCATTTTTGGGATTTTTGGGCGGTCGTTTTTTGAGATAAATTTAGTATTATTATATTTTTTTATCCTGGCAGCAGTTATAATTCTGGCCGTATTTTACAAAAATAAAATTATCGCGGTGGTGTCATTTGGCATCATCTTCTTTGTTTTCGGTTCTTGGCTAACCGGCAATAAAATGGAAAAAATAAATAATGCCAATTTGGAAGGAAGGGAAGTGTCAGAAAAAGTAATTGTAGTAAAAGAGCCGATAACCAAAGACAAATATCAAAATGTCATCGTGAAAACCAAAGATAATCTGAAGATTTTGATTAACGCTAATCTTTATGCGGATTTAAATTATGGAGACGAACTTGACTTAAAGTGCTTATTAAAAATTCCGGAGAATAAAGATGGGGAATTCGATTATCGGATGTATTTGGCCAAGGATGGAATTTTTTATCTCTGCCAAAATGCGAATTATCAGGAAACAGGTAAAAATGAAGGAAATAAAATTTATTTGGCAATTCTTAACTTTAAAAATAAATTATCGAATAATATAAACGCTGTTATTCCCGAACCGGAAGCGGCCCTGGCCAATGGATTGATTTTTGGCGGGAACAGCGCGCTTTCCAAAGACGTGGCGGATAATTTTTCCAAGACCGGACTTTCGCATATTGTGGCGGTTTCCGGTTTCAATGTAACAATAATTGCCGAATATTTAATGCTGGCCGGAATATTTTTGGGACTTTGGAGAAAACAGGCTTTTTGGTTTGCGGTGGTGGGTATATTTTTGTTTGTGTTGTCAGTCGGTTTTCCTTCATCGGCTATTCGCGCCGGAGTGATGGGTTCTCTGCTTCTTTGGGCGATGAAAAACGGTAGATTAGCGAATTCATTCAATGCGATTATTTTTGCGGCAGCGGTTATGCTTTTGCTGAATCCCTTGCTTTTAAGATGGGATATTGGATTTCAATTATCATTTTTAGCATCACTGGGAATTATTGAATTAGCTCCGTTTTGGGAAAAATTTGTTTTTAAAAAATTTAAATTCGGGGGAATTTTTGAAAATATTTTGTTAACTTTAAGCGCAACTATATTTGTTTTGCCGATAATAATGTATAATTTCCATATATTATCAATTATTTCTCTTTTATCAAATGCTTTGATTCTTCCGATAATTCCGCTTGCGATGCTTTTGGTCTTTCTTGCATCCGTTGTCGGACTGGCATCAAACTTGGTTTCTCTGCCTTTTGCCTGGATTGCGTTTCTTCCGCTTAAATATATCATAGAAACAGTAAATTATTTGGCGAATTTAAGTTGGTCGAGTGCAAGTGTGGATAATTTTAGTGTTGGGTGGGTTGTCGGTTGGTATGTGATATTATTTGGTCTGGTGTTTTTGATCAAGACAAAAATTAAAATGCATGCATTTGTCATCTCGAGCGAAGTGTCGCCGCGACACGGAGTCGAGAGATCTAATAAAACATTTTTAGATTAGATTCCTCGACTCGCTATCGCTCGCTCGGAATGACATATTTTTTCATTATGTTCAATCGCAAACTAAAATATGGATTAATGTTATCGCTTTTGGCTCTTGGCGTAGTTTTGGCGAGTGTTATTAATTCTTCCCAAAAATCCGATGAATTAAAAGTTATTTTTTTCGATGTTGGCCAAGGTGATGCAATCTTGGTTTCGCAAGGTTCCTATCAAATGTTGATCGATGGCGGGCGGGACGGAAAATTATTGCTCAATAAATTGGGGAAGTATATTCCATTTTGGGACCGAAATATTGAAGTAATGCTGGCGACGCATCCCGATCAGGATCATATCGCCGGGCTGATAAATGTTTTAAATTTCTATAATGTTAAAACTATCGTTAAGACCGGAGACCAAAGCGAAACGCAGACTTTCAAAAGATTTCAAGACGATATTGCAAATGAAAGAGCAGAAAATATTGAAGCGAAAAGGGGATTGGCGGTAAAATTTCCCAGTGGCGCCTTAGCCGAAATTATCTATCCGTTTTCTGGAATTGGCAATATTCAGGATAATCAGTCTAATAGCGGAAGCGTGGCGGTTAAAATTAATTATGGAGAAAATAGTTTTCTTTTGACGGGAGATTTGCCCAAAGAGCAAGAAAAAGAAATTATTAATTTCGGAGAAGACATTGCTTCGCAAGTTTTAAAAGTTGCCCATCATGGATCAAAATATTCAACTAGCGCTGAATTTCTGGAAAAAATTAATCCTAAAGATGCGATTATTTCCGTTGGAAAGGATAACTCCTATGGCCATCCGAATGAAGAAACAACGAATTTGCTGAAAGAAAAAGGCATTAATATTTTCCGGACGGATGAAATGGGGGATATTGTTTATAGTTGCCGGAAAGACTTGCCGTGCGCAGTGGATTAATGTAAAATAAAAGAGTAATAAAATAATTTTAGGGGAGAAAAATTATGAACTATGATTATAGTTCCGGCTATCAAGCTTCGTCAAATATTCCTGACGATGTCGCTAAAGGTTTTGCCCTTTTTGCGTTTGGGATGTTTGCGTTCGTTATGATTTTTGCTATAGCCGTGTACCTTTATGTGGCAATCTGTCTTGTGAAAATTGCCAAAAAAACCAATACGGAAAATGCCTGGTTTGCTTGGATCCCGATTCTCAACTTGATTTTGATGATTCAAATTGCCAAAAAACCGATGTGGTGGATAATAATGTTTTTTATTCCTTTCGTAAATTTAATCTTTTCCATTCTTCTTTGGATGGCTATTTCAGAAGCAGTGAAAAAACCAAGCTGGATTGGAATACTGATGATTATTCCTGTGGCAAATATAATAGTTCCGGGATATCTGGCATTTTCCAAGATGGAGAATGACGCAATTGCTGCTGCGCCTCCGGTTCAACCGGCAGTTTAGTTTATAAAATTTTTTTAATCATTTAACATGATATCCCATGGAAAAACAGGATACTATGCTCAAGGTGGCTATTGGTATAATGGCAACGATGGTTATAATTTTAGTAGTAAGCGCAGTCGCGTCGTTTATGTGATATCAACATCTTGATTTAATCTAAGCTAACTGATAGAATTCCGTTAAAGTTAATTTTAAACATACAAATTTATGGAAAAACATTTCAAAGAGGAAAGAACGCTTGTAATAATCAAACCGGATGGATTGCAAAGGACTTTGGTGGGAGAAATAATTAAACGTTACGAGAGAATGGGGCTCAAATTGATTGGGATTAAGATGCTAGTTCCTGAAGCGGAGCATATCGAGAAACATTATACCCTTGATCCCAATTGGAGAAGAATTACTGGAGAAAAAACAATCAAAGGATATTTAGACAAGGGGCTTACTCCTCCATCAGAAAATCCCCTTGAAATAACGGAAATTCTTTTAGGAAATCTAAAAAAATATATGACCAGTGGCCCGGTAATTGCGATGGTTTGGCAAGGAGCACATGCGGTTAAAATTGTGAGAAAGATTACTGGCGGAACGGAACCTTTAACTTCAGACGTTGGAACAATTCGCGGTGATTTTGTTCTTGATTCATATCAAATGTCCGATTCTGACAAGAGAGCGGTTAGAAATCTTATTCACGCTTCCGGATCGGTGGAAGAAGCAGAAATGGAAATTAAGCATTGGTTTGAAGATAAAGAAATTATTAACTATAGATTGGTTCAGGAACAGATTATTTACGATGTCAATCTGGATGGAATATTGGAATAGATTGTTAGTTAGCATATATTAAAAGAGGCTATTGCTGCCTCTTTTATTTTTTAACAAAAAAGACGCTCATTAAGAGCGTCTTTTTCTATCCAGTCCAGAAGGATTAGTATCGGCTTCTTCCGCCTCCACCAAAATCTCTTTTTGGTCCTCTGCTTTTGAGTCTTTTTTTGTTGCATTCGTAGCAATATATTCTTCCAAATGTTCCATCTTCTTTTTCGGTTGGTTGGAATGGAAGTTCGGTTATTGCTGCTCCGCATTCTGCGCAAGTAATGTTTAATGCCGTAACATCAAACATTTGTCTTTGTGGTCTCTGACCGTCGTTTTGAAAAGCCATTAAAATAGTTCACCTCTCTTTCTAGAATTATCCCGAAAGGGATATTTAACCGGTGATCTACTTTGACAGCTTCTCAAAAACTATCGTTTTATGTTTGAATCGATCGCTATATTTCACCTGGGAACAATAGTAGCACAAATAAAGATTGAAGTCAAACCTTGATATTTAGACGATAAGATGCTATCCTTTCAATTGTTAAGTTGATTTTTTGGTTGATTTAAAGAAAATTTAATATATTTTGGAGAAGTCGCATAGTTGGTCTAGTGCGCCTCACTGCTAACGAGGTAGGGCTTAATCGCTCTCGTGGGTTCGAATCCCACCTTCTCCGCATCAAGCTTTTAGTATCGAGTAAGACCCGAGAGGCTCATTCAAGCCATTAAAAAAATGGTTTGCCTGAAAAATAGCCGACCGGAGAATGGGACTCGAACTAAAGCAAAAAATCAATAAAAAAACAGCAATCGTCTTGATCGCTGTTTTTTAGTAGTTATTGTTTCGTTTAGTATTTTTATTTATCTTAGTATTGTTCAAGAATTTCGATGTTTTCACCATCAAGAGAAATCTTTGCTTTCACTGTGTTTTTTACGACTCCTCCAAAAGCATTTTTTCCTCTGAATGTTGCATTTACAATAAGATGATCTTTCATGTCCCAATATTTAGTTTCAACATGTTCATAGCTGTCCGGATCGTTCATAGAATCCTTTATCAATCTTGAAAGTTTAATATGAGCGCCGTCCCATGAACTAAATTGCTTTTCTATTACTTCTTTTCTTGCGTTAGCTACAGCTTCTTGTTTTTTCCTTTCGACTTCTTCCTGTTCTTTCTTTTTCAACTCTTCGGCTTCAGCAATATAAACGGTTCTTTGATCGGAATTTTCCTGAAGTTTTGTAAGAAAAAGTTTATTTAGTTCTTCGTGGCTAATAAACGATGTTTTTAATTCACCTTTTTTCAGAAGGTCAAAATCGCTG
>JBBABD010000009.1 GCA_041657845.1 Parcubacteria group bacterium | reverse complement strand
CGTTAGATGGATTTTTCGGAAAAACAAAAACGCTCCTGCGTGTCCATAAAGGATTGACGCAAGAGCGCAGATACAAGATAATTCAGGAAATTTTAGAAAAATAGCCTCCCAATTATTTAATTAAACCAAAAAATATAACTTTATTTGTCATTCCACACTTGATGCGAAATCTACGTTATCGAATTACGGTAATATAGATTCCTGCTTTCGCAGGAATGACATGTAAATCTATCCTCTTGAAACATATTCTCCTCTTTCCGTATTCACGATCAGTGTGTCGCCTTCTTTGACGAATAACGGGGCGCCGATTTTGAGTCCGGTTTCCAGAGTTACCAATTTTCCTCCGGAAGAAACCGTGTCGCCTTTGATTCCGGGAGGAGCTTCGATTACTTTTAGTTTTACTTTGATTGGAACTTCAAGATTGATCGGAATTCCGTTAAAATTCAAAATGGTCACTTCCGTTCCTTCGACCAGATAATTGGTTGCGTCTCCCAAAACATCTTTGGGCAAAGTGAACTGATCGTAATCCTCGCTATCCATAAAACAAAAATTATTTCCTTCGAGGTAAAGATACTGCGCTTTGGAAGAAGTGATATCCGCTTCGGGAGCTTTTTCCGCACCCTGAAAAGTTCTTTCCAAAACCGAACCGTTCAGGAGATTTTTCAGTTTTGTGCGAAGTACCGCTCCGGCGCGCCCCATTTTGGAATGTTCGGCATACAAGACTTTATATGGATCATTATTAAAAATGATATTCTTTCCGTTTTTAATATCTGAAATAGATAGCATGCTAATATCTGCTAATAAATAAACAAATGTATTCGAATACATTTGAATATTATTCGCAATAATTCGCGAATTATTTGATAACAAACGGCACCAAAGCCATTACTCTGGCTTTTTTGATGGCATTAGCAAGAGCCCTTTGATGCTTGGCGCAAATTCCAAATTTCTTCGGAGGATAAATCTTTCCTTGGGAATTCATAAAGCGGCGAAGCAAATAAACATCCTTGTAATCAATTTTATCCATTTTCTGTTCGCAAAAATAACAAACTTTATCCATTAAATTAAGTCACGAAACAATCGCTAAACTTTTCCCGAATTATCCCTAAATATTCGGGATTTTTAGTGATAGTTTTCGTGTCGTTTAGTGATTTATTAAAACGGCACATCTTCAATTCTTACTTCTCCTTGTTCGTCATCGAGGTTGATAGTCGGAATTTGCTCCTCCTTGGGAGCTTGGGTTTGAGGAGCAGATGGCTTTTGAGCTGCTGGAGCAGAATAATTTCCCCGATTGGCTCCTTGCGGTTTGGATCCAAATTGAAAATTCTCTACAACCACATCTGTAGTTTTTCTTTCTACTCCGTCTTTTCCGGTATATTTTCTCGATTCCAATCTTCCTTCCACAAAAATTTCCTGTCCTTTGATCAAATATTGTCCGGCAACTTCGGCCGTTCTTCCCCACATAACCACATTATGAAATTCGGTTTTTTCCTGTTTCTGCCCCTGCTTATCAGTCCAAGTCCTTCCTGTAGCGAGGCCAATTGAGGCTACGGTTTGACCAGACGGAGTGGTTCGCACTTCCGGATCCCTGGTGAGACGCCCCACCAAAATGACTTTGTTAACATTCATTGAATTAAATCTCGAAACAAACCCTAAAATTTTCCCGAATAATCCCTAAAATTTTCGGGATTTTTAGCGATAGGTTTCGTGTTGTTTAGTGATTTATTCATTATATATTAAGTATTTCGTCTATTTTTTCGTCAATGCTTTTTTTGCTTTCATTTTTTTCTTCCTCGCCTGCTATAGCTTTAGCGGCGTCGGGTTTTTCCACTTCTTTAATTTTCTTCTCATCGCCCGCTATTTCTTCCTTGCCCGTCATAGTTTTAGCGAAGTCGGACACTTTCTCTTTTGGTGCAGTTTCAGTTTTTTTGATATAAACTGGCTTATCGTAATTTCCTCTCTCCTTTCCTAAATCTTTTGCAAAAACAGGCTTTCCTTCTCTAATTTTGAGCTCCGGTAAATCCTCTGCTTTCACAATAATAAATCTCAAAATATCATTATAGAGGTTAAGTTTTTTGTTTATATCGTCTAGAGTATTGGCCATTTCTTCATTTTCTTTTTCCTCTTCTTTGATAATCTCAAATTGCTGGGCAACATAAACCCCTCGGGCTTCCTTGCCGACTTTGTAAGCCATCTTCCTTTTTTCTTCAATTTGCGGTTCGAGCCATTTTCCGCCTTCTTTGGAAACAATAGCCGAAACTTCTTCTTTTATTCTGGCGAATTCTTGCTCTTTTGATTCCCCGACCAGATAACACAGTTCGTAAAGCATTAAATTAAATCGCGAAACATACCCCAAAAATTTTCCCGAATTATCTCTAAATTTTCGGTATTTTTAGTGATAGATTTCGTTTTTGTTTAGTGATTTATAAAAATAAATATCCATCAAGAAAGCCCTCCGGATGGATTATTCTTGCCTTATCTTTACTGAAAGGTAGAGCGAAGCAAGATTGGACTTTCTCAATTGTTTTTTAACTCTACCATGCTATTTAATTTTTGGCAACTCCTTACTCTTTTAATTTCCCTTTTATCGCTTTGGCTATTTCTGCCGCCACCTTGGGAGTTTCTTGCAAAAATTTCTTAGCTGCTTCCCGTCCGACTCCCAATTTCACTTCACTAAAAGCATAGGTATTTCCGGATTTCTTCACTACTTCTAATTTAACTCCCGTATCGATCAAATCTCCCGACATTGAAATTCCTTCATTGTACATAATATCAAATTCTGCGATTTTGAAAGGAGGCGCTACTTTATTTTTCACCACCTTGGCTTTGGTCCTATTTCCCACCACTTCATCGCCTTTCTTAATTTGCGCAATTCTTCGAACGTCGATTCGAACTGAGGAATAGAATTTTAGCGCTTGTCCTCCGGTTGTCGTTTCCGGATTTCCGAACATCACTCCGATTTTCATTCTAATTTGATTGATAAAAATCACAATTGTGTTAGAGCGAGCCATAATAGCCGTGAGCTTTCGAAGTGCTTGAGACATTAGTCTCGCCTGTCTTCCTACGTGGTGATCTCCCATATCCCCTTCGATTTCCGCTTTCGGCGTAAGCGCCGCTACCGAATCAACAACAATAATATCCACCGCATTTGAACGAACCAATGTTTCAACAATATCCAGCGCTTGTTCCCCGTTGTCAGGCTGAGATATCAACAAGTCATCAATTTTGACTCCTATTTTTTTAGCATATTCGGGATCAAGCGCATGTTCCGCATCAATAAAAGCCGCCGTGCCTCCCATTTTTTGCGCATTGGAAATAATATGTAAAGTAAGCGTTGTTTTCCCTGAAGATTCCGGTCCATAAATTTCTACAACTCTTCCTCTCGGTACTCCGCCAATTCCAAGAGCAATGTCAAGGGAGATAGAACCGGTAGAAATCGACTCAACATCAACTCTTTTCACTTCTCCTAACTTCATTAGCATTCCTTCTCCAAACTTATCCTTAATCTCTTCTACCACTTTGTCAACATCGCTTTTATTTTTTTCATTTATTTTTGGTTCTGTATTTTTTGCCATAACCCGCAAATCTACAAATCTAACACAAATATACGAATATTTTGTAAAAGATTTATATTTTTATATTTTTTAACCTCGCAGTGATATTATATCATTAACAAAAAGAACGTCAAGCTAAAGTTATCCACAGATGAAAAAATTATTTTGGAGAAGTGAAAATCCTATTATCAACAGGTTTCGTATCCTTGCTTAAAGTTCCCAGATCTTTTCCGTTTATTTTCACTCCGACATATTTACCTTTGTCCGCCGAAACTGATATTTTATTTTGTGCTTCAAAATTTTTAACTTCTCCCGGAGAAATTTTGCCATTGAAAATTTCGACATCATCAGCCTTAATTATTATTGAAGCCGGCTTTGTGCTGCCATAAACATCAGCTTTTATTTTAATTTCTTTATTTTCTTCATTGCTTGGCTGATCATCCTGATTCTGCGGATCAGGAGAATTTTCTCCTCCTTCTTCAGTAATATTTTCAAATTTGGCTTCTCCGGTAATTATTTTTTCCGATTCTTTATCGAATCTGTTTATAGATTTAACTGAAATCTTATTCAATCCTGGTTGAAGTACCAAAACTTCGGAAAATTTCCCGTTTTCATCGACTATTATCGACTGGCCATTAATAAGAAGCTTGGAGTCTTTTTCTGTTATTCCCTCGATTTTAATCATTTTATTTTCAATAGAAAAATTATCCAGCGGTTCAATTATTACGAGCCTTGGTTTGGAAATAAAAATACTGAGCTCCCTGTAAAGATAAAAAAAACCAAGTCCGATAAAGAAAACTATTAAAACTGCAATAATAATTTTCGGAGTAACGGAAAAACCGGAAAATTTTATTGGTTTGAAAATCTTTTTCTCAGATTCTTCTTTTTTGATATTATTATGAATTTCTCTTTCCCGTTCATACAATTTGATAAAATAGTTTTCATCCGCTCCCAAATATTGAGCGTAACTTCGAAGAAATCCTTTGACATAAACGTCAACCGGAAGCTTTTCGTAGCGTCCGCTTTCCAGGTATTCCAGATATTTCATCTGAATTCTAGTGCTTTTGGAAACCTCGCTGAGAGTGATCCTCTTTTCACTTCTTATTTTACTAAGACGCTCACCCAAGGTAAGAGTTCCTACGTTCTTTTTGACAAATCCGTTTTTAACCATAAATCAAGAATACCATCTGCCATCCGAAAAAGCAAAACATCAAAAAAATTCTATAATTGCCATTTATCCCTGGCTTCTTGATCATGACTCGGGTCTTCATAGGTTGGATGGCCTTCGGATGCGATATAAACCTCTCGAGGCTTAGCTCCATCCGGTGGTCCGACTATTCCTTGTTCTTCCAAGAGATCAAGAAGCCTAGCCGCCCTGGAATATCCGACTCGAAGCCTTCTTTGGAGAAGCGAAGCTGAAGCTTTTCCTGCTTCCGAAACCACTCTCTTGGCTTCTTCAAACAAGCTGTCTTCCATATCTCCGTTTCCCTGGCTGAATTCGGAAAAATTAATTTTATCCTGATTATTTTTCGTTTCTCCTCCATTAGCTATATCTTCCCCGATTGATTCCTCTCCTCTTTCTATTTTTTGATTCTTGATAAATTTTACTACTCTTTTTACTTCCGACTCAGAAACAAAAACTCCTTGAAGACGCCTGATTCCATTTGGTCCGGCTTCCAAATATAAAAGATCGCCATTTCCCAAAAGCTTCTCCGCTCCTCCGGTATCCAAAATAGTTCGTGAATCTATCTGTGTCGCCACTTTGAATGCAATCCTGGTTCCGATATTGGCTTTAATTAGTCCGGTCAGAACTTCAACGCTTGGACGCTGCGTAGAAATAATCAAGTGGATTCCAACAGCTCTAGCCATTTGAGCAATTCTAATAATCACTCCCTCGACTTCTTTCCCGTGCGATCCCATAAGATCGGCCAGTTCGTCAATTATTATAACAATGTATGGCAGTTTTTCCATATCCTCTTCAGTAATTTCTCCTGTTTCCTGGTTGACTATTTTCCTTTTTTCTCCAGTTCCTATTTTCTTGTTATATGAAGCAATGTCGCGCGATCCGGTTTCTTGAAGAAGCATATATCTTCTTTCCATTTCTCCCACTGCCCATTTAAGCGCACTGACTACTTTCGAATTTTCCACTATCACATCGGAAAGCAAGTGAGGAATTCCATTATATAATGAAAGTTCCACCCTTTTCGGATCAACCATAATAAAGCGTAAATCTTCTGGAGAATTTTGATAAAGCATTGAGAGTAAAATTGAATTTACGCAGACGCTTTTTCCCGACCCGGTGGATCCGGCAATCATAAGATGGGGCATCTTATCCAAATCTCCGAAAATATAACTGCCACTGACATTTTTTCCGAGAGAAAGGGAAAGGTTTGATTCCCGTTTTTTGTATAATTCGCTCTGCAGAAAATCCCTAAGACGCACAGTTGCCATTGATTTGTTTGGAACCTCAATTCCAACCAAAGACTTTCCTGGAATTGGAGCCTCAATTCTAATCGGATGAGCAGCCAACGCCAAAGCCAAATCACTGCTAAGACCCGTAATTTTGCTAAGTTTTATTCCTACCGCTGGACGAAAACTGTACTGGGTAATTGTCGGACCGGTCATAATATCAGCCAATTCTACTTCGATCCCAAAATGCCCTAATGTTTTTTGAATGATTTCCGCGTTCTTTTTCACGTCTCCCCCTTTGGCTTCTCCGGTTGATTCCTCCAGAAGATCGAGGGGAGGAAATTGCCATCCGCTGTTTTTCTTTCTTCCGTTGTCATTTTTTACGAAAGAATCTTTCCGCTCTCCCTTTTCCCAAGAAAGTCCCTTCGTCGAAAAGCTTAGTTTTGGCTCTTTCTTGTCCGCCATAGCTTTAGCGGAGGCGGGTTCTTCTTCTGGTCCCTTCACAAACTCCGGACCTTTTATTAATCCTTCGCTGCTTGGCTTTTCATTCGACTTAATAATCTCGTTTTCACCAGTCTTTTCTTTTTCCGCCATAGCCTCATCAGTAGCAGATTCCTTTTTCATCCCCAGCATTTTTTGGACAAAACTAACAATAGAAAAATCGAATGTTACTATAATTCCAGCCAAAAATAAAGCGCTTAAAATAACCGATCCCGCTATGGTTCCCGTAAATTTTAGAAGCAAAAAGGAAATTGCATAGCCGGCATATCCCCCACCCTCTCCTCCTTTAGCTATTTCTAAAAGTTTTTCCAATCCGAAATAAATATGAAAAAATCCCAGAACACTGAAGAAAACAACCCCTAACCCAAGAAGCTTAGAAACATAAAATGAAGTTTCTTTTCTAAAAAGCAAAATCACTCCGGAAGCTACCATAATTACTGGTGAAAGCCACTTTCCCCAGCCAAACATTGTTCCAATAATTTTATCCAGCCAAGCACCAAGCACTCCCGCTTCTCCGAAAAAACCAAGGACAAAAAGAATGGAAAGGGCAAACAAAAAAATAGCCGCAATACTTCGTTTCGCATCGCCTTTTATTTTTATTTTGCTTTCTCTTTTTTCTTCTTCAATAACTTCTTTTTTCTTGCGTCCCATATATAAATTATTTTAGTAAAAAAACTTAATTACAGCTGGGCAAATCATGCTTATCCAATTATACCACTAAATAAAATATTTTCAGAACTTGCGTATTTGCCTATGCCGAAAACTATTAACTGAAAGTCATCCTTCGGTAAACTTCCCTGGTCGCTTCCACGTCCCTTTTACAATATTCGCAAATTTCTTTTACTTTTCCGGCTTTGTAGAAAGTATAGACTTCCGAACCATCAATTCCATCTTTGGGTGTCGGAATTCCAAGCGCCAAAGCAATATGTTCCAAGCCGACTGAATTCATGGACCATTTTGACCATTCTTTCATCGTGTCGTATATCGGATAATCTTTGTATCTGGCAAAATTCAGATTATAAGCCGGCTTCACTCTATTTACAATTGAACGCTGATAAATGAAACGCAAATCAAAATCCATCACATTATGCCCAATAAACTGGACACCATAATCCGGCCACTGGGGATTGCGAGCTGGAACGCTGATTGATTCAACGATTTCCCAAAACTTTTCAAGAATCTGAACCTCATCATCATCTCCGCCCAGACATTGAACCGGATCATCGTCAATCGCATAGGCGATGCAGACAATCCTTCCGAACGACCCATCAAAAGAAGTGCCCAGAAGATATTGCTCGAAATCGGATTGATCTTCGCATCCTTCTTTTTTGCTTTTCTTGGCTTTTTTCTTTTCATATAATATTTTCAACGCACCTGCTCCTTCCTCTCCCGCCGGAATAGTCTCAATGTCTAAAAACAACCTTCGCATATTTTTTACTTTATTTTTTATATTTTAATTTTACTCTTATTTCCCGCTTGTTTCAAGAAAAAAATAAAAAGCGGAAACTGATTGCTAAATCCCAATCGGCTGCCGCTATAAATTTAAAGCTATTTTTTGATTTCTTTTGCTTTTTTCACAATAATATCCCGGATTTTAAAGACACTTTTTCCGGAAACCAGCATCTTCGTTTTCTTTTTTGTTTTCTCTTCTCTTTTTTCCGCTTTTACTTTTTTCATAATTCTATCTTATCCGCTAAATGCTGACGTATTTCACCGGCAGGACTCTTTTAAAAACTCCGGCAATGAGAATTGAGTCGGATTTGTCCAAAAATATCGGATGATGAATGGCATTTCGGGAATGAGGGAAAAGAGCAATAGTGCTGTTGTCTACTCTCTTAAATTTCTTGATTGTCGCCATCCCATTGATTACCGCCACCACGACTTTTCCATCCAGCTCCGTAAGATATTTTCCTTCGAATTTTTCGAAAATAACATAATCTCCGTCATTGATTTTTTCCTTGTCCATCGAATCTCCCAAAGCTTTTACGGCAAAGAGCTCTCCTTTTTTGTTTGATGGGAAAAAACTTCTAGAAATCTGGAGAAAATCATCTGCTATATCAGTTTCGGCGTAAGCCAGCGCCTCTCCGCAAGAAGCCAAGCCATAAAGAGGAATAGAAATAATATTTTCTAAATTAGAAAAACTTTTATTTTTAACCAGATAAATCCGATGCTCCTTGTCCCGCTTGATCAGATCTTTTTTCTCCAGAGCTTCCACTACCTGCATCACTGATTTGATGCTGTCTTTTACGCCCAAATTGGAAAGATACTTGTGAAGGGCATATCCGGTTGGATTTTCCTTGTGATTCTTGATTAATTCCTTGATTGTTCCAATGATATTTTCCTGTTTGGCTGTTAGCTTCATAATGATAATTTTTTTAATTATTAATAGTTCGTCCTTAGTGATATTATATCATTATAAATTTAATGTGCAAGCAATCGCCTGTGGATAACTTTTCCCAATAAAAAAGCCGCTCCAATTGGTCAGAGTAGCTTTTTAATTTTTAATAATCCTTTAGTTTCCTGATTGCTTTGTGATCTCGGATTTTGTCCAAGGCTTTGGCTTCAATTTGGCGGATGCGTTCGCGGGTTACCCCGAATTCCTGCCCCACTTCTTCCAAAGTGTGCGTCACTCCGTCTTCCAAACCGAATCTTATCTTCAAAATTTTCTGTTCGCGAGGAGTAAGTTCTTCCAAAACTTCCTCGACATGTCCTTTCAAAAGTTTTCGAGAAGCGGATTGGGTTGGCATAATCGTTTCCGTATCTTCAATGAAATCACCAAGAACCGAATCGTCATCGCTGTCCCCTACTGATGTTTCAAGCGAAACTGTTTCCTGGGAAATTTTTTGAATATGGCGGATCTTATCGACTTCAATATTCATTTCTGCGGCAATTTCTTCCGGAAGCGGTTCGCGCCCCAATTCCTGAACAAGCCGGCGGGTAACCTGCGTATATTTATTGATCGTTTCCACCATATGCACCGGAATACGAATCGTCCTGGACTGATCGGCCAAGGCTCTGGTTATTGCTTGGCGAATCCACCAGGTTGCATAGGTCGAAAACTTATATCCTTTTCTATAATCAAATTTTTCAACAGCGCGAAAAAGCCCAATGTTTCCTTCTTGAATCAAGTCGAGAAGCGACAAGTTATGGGAACGTCCGACATATTTTTTTGCAATACTGACCACCAATCTCAAATTTGCTTCCGTAAGTCTTTGCTTGGCGGCCAAGTCGCCTTTTTCATTGGCTTTAGCCAGCTTTATTTCTTCATCGGCAGAAAGAAGAGCCACTCTTCCAATTTCGCGAAGATAAATCTGGACTGAATCAGTAGAGTCATCTCCTATTTCATCCGGAATAGAAACCTCTCCCTTTTTCTTTTTAGTTTTTTTCTTTTCATATTCTTCCGATTCTTTATTGGTATCCATCCTAAGCATCCCTTCCTCGGAACTAAGTATTTTTATTCCTGTGGTTTCCAATTTTTCATACAGATTTTCCAAATGGTCAATATCCTTTTCCACTTCGGGAAGAATATGGATAATCTCATCTTCAGTCACGAAACCTCTTTGCTTTCCTCTTTCCAAAAGATCTTTAATCAAAAATTCCCTGGTTTCTTCTTCTGACATTTCCTCTTGAGGTTTTCCGTAAAATTTCGTCTCTTTTGTTTTCTTCTTAAACGCTTTCAGTTTAATGGTTTTTCTAACTTTTTTGGATTTTAGAAGTTTCTTTGGTTTTTTGAGAACCTTCTTTTTGGCAGTTTTTTCCCTCTTTGTTTTCTTTAATTTTCGCGAAAGCTGAACTTTGCTTTTCTTGATTTTTTTCAAGACCTTGTATTTTTTCAGCTTTTTCTCTTTTTTCTTCATAATTTTTACTACAAATCTACGAATCAGCTGCAAATATACAAATTTTAAAAAATATTTGTATATTTGCAAGGAATTTGTAAATTCGTAGTTTTACTTATTTTCCTTAGAAAGTTTATTAAACTCATTAATTAATAATATTTTCCCTTCATCGTCTCCGATTTCTTCCGCTTTTTGAATATCGCAGAGAAGAACGCCAAGCTTTTTTTTACTCAATTCTTTCTTTAGTTCATTAAAACAATAGAGAAACTGCTCTCTCAGATCAGAAAGATCATTTTCCTCGGCCTCCTCTTCCGCCATTGAATATTTTGTATTAAAATAAATTTTCTGCAAAAAATCCTTGCCTTCCTTATCTTCCACAAGGGAAATTAAATTTTCAAACTTATATCGAGCTTCAGATCCTTTTTCCAAAATCGGAACGAGTTTTTGATCGCGAAAGAGATATTCTCTTCTCACGGGATCAATCAATATTTCCTTCCAAAGAATTCCATCATTAAGCATTATTCCAGCTATTTTTTCCTTAAGAATTTCCACTCTTGTCTTGGAAATTATTTTTTCCTTGGCTTTGTCTGCAGTTTTAGGCCCGTTAAACCTATCCTCGGTTTTCTTGAGAGTCTCAATCAAAATATTTTCGGGAACATCCAGCTTCTGAGCCAGTTTCTTTATCCAATGATTTTTTTCAATGGCATTTCCAAAATTTTTGATAATATTTAGAAGTTCGGCAGCAATTATTTTTTTATCACCAACTTTGTTCTTATTATATTTTTCAAAGTAATTGTTAAAGAAATACTCCATTATCGGAGTAGCTTTATCCATAGTTTCAACAAACTTTTTCGGATTTTTTTGAACTAATTCCGCCGCATCCTTCCCTTCCGGAAGAGTTATCACTGAAACATTAATATCTTTTTGAAAACAGATTTCTGCGCTTCTCTGGGTGGCTTTTTCTCCGGCGCTATCCATATCAAAAAGCATTTTTACTTCGCTTGCATATCTTTTGAGAATATCTACCTGCTCTCCTGTCAAGGCTGTTCCTGAAACCGCCACCGTGTTTTTTATTCCGGCCTGATGCGCCGCAATCACATCCATATTACCTTCCACAATTATAACCGAGTTTTCCGTTTTTATGTTCTGTTTCGCTCTGCTCAGCCCATAAAGCACTTTGCTTTTATGATAAACGGAAGTTTCCGGAGTATTCACATACTTGGCTTGCGATTCATCTCCTCCCGGAGCAACTCTGGCTGAAAATCCCACTACTTGTCCCATTACGTCCATAACCGGAAAAGTAATCCGATCCCGAAAACGATCATAAAAACTAGAATTTGGAATTTGGAATTTGGAATTTGGAATTTTATTTTTCTCTACCAGGAGACCGGTTTTTATAATATCCTGCGTATTGTATCCTCTCTTGGTTAAAAATTCTAACAAATTTTTCCATCCATTGGGCGCATAACCCAATCTGAATTCTTTCATTGAGTCGCTATTCAGTCCTCTTTCTCGCAGATAATTTAATATCTTTTCTTTTCCCATTCCGTCCCAAAGCTGTTTTTCGTAAAATTTGGTTGATAATTCAAGAATTTCCAATGTCTTTTTTCTGTCATCAACAAATTCCGCTTGATCCTTGCTGAATTTCGGGAGTTCAATTCCTGTCTTTTCAGCCAAAATTTTAAGCGCTTCTTTAAATTCAATCCCTTCAATTTCCATAAGAAATCCGAATACATCCCCTCCCTTTCCGCATCCGAAACAGTGCCAAATCTGCTTTTCCTCATTTATCATAAAAGAAGGACTTTTTTCATGATGAAAAGGACAGAGTCCTTTCCAGCTGGATCCCGCTTTTTGTACACGAATATACTCCCCGATTAAATCAACAATATTTATTCGGGATTTAATATCTGGAACAACTGAATTCATCTAATATGCAAGAAAATTAATATGCTCAATATATTACTACCACAGATAGAAAAAATTTCAAAATTGACCTGATTTCTTCCTGCCTAAATCTTATATTAAGGGGGGGGATAAATCAAACCTGCCTTGATGTTCTCACGCGTTACAAAAATAAATAATTATGCTATGCTATAATAAAATTTGAAGTAAATGCCGTGATTTAAAAAAATGGCATTTTTTATTTTTGCCATTTCTAAATTTTTCACCGTATTTTTTTATTATTATTTAAA
The DNA here is from genome assembly GCA_041657845.1 of Parcubacteria group bacterium. NCBI lineage: Bacteria > Parcubacteria group bacterium. Next base: position 28,200 of record JBBABD010000009.1, on the reverse strand, counting down.
AACCTAGATATTTACAATGAAAAAATCATTTTCCAAAATCAAAGAAGCGGATAAAATGAAAGATAATTTCATTTCAATGGCAAGCCATGAGCTGAGATCTCCTATCACTGCCCTTAAGGGATATTTGGAATTATTAAGCGATAGAAACAAAGATAAAATGGATGAAGAAAGTGCCAGATATTTGAAAAATATGAAGTCTTCCATTAACAGGCTTGACTCTTTGGTTTCCGATATTTTAGAAATATCAAAGCTGGAAGGAACTTGCATTCCCCTTAAAATTACCGCTTTTAATCTTCAACCCGTCATTCAAAAGATACTTGAAGAAATGAGGTTTCAAGCCTCCCAAAAAGGTTTAGCTATAAAACATCCAGAGTCTGCGATTCCTATGGTTAAAGCCGATAAAGCAAGGACAGAACAAATTTTAATCAACCTTGTAAGCAACGCCATAAAATACACAATGAAAGGAAAAATAGAAATAATAGCAAAAGTAAAAAACAAGGAACTATTAATAACCGTGACTGATACCGGAGTCGGAATTTCTTCGAAAGATATTGAAAAATTATTTGAAAAATTTTACAGAATTAAAGATAATGGCCTCGAATCTGTTTCGGGCACGGGACTGGGTCTTTGGATCTCCAGAGGTTTGGCCAGAAAAATGAACGGCGATATTACAGCGGAAAGTACCAAAAATATCGGCTCGCGCTTTACTCTGCATTTACCGTTAGCCTAAATATCATAAAAAATCTTATACAAAAAAGTTTGGAAGTTCTTTTTATGCTTATGCGGGCGTCATCGGTCTAGAACTTTAAGATATAGAGAATTATAAGGGTTTTTTGACGATTCGTCCATACGCGTGATTTGAGGCTCCTCGGTCGCATCTTTGGAGACCAAATGAGACAAATGAGACACGAGACAGCATATGTCTTATTTTGAGGAATAAGACACGCTAGCGTCCAAATGTAAGCTAGAATGGCTTAAAATAGGATATCTCGCCAGTCTCAGCATCTTGGACAACATTCTCAATCCTCCGCTTCTCGCCGAGGAGCATTCGATCATCTAATGAGTAGGAATAGATAAATCTTAGACCTCTTCCTCTGTATTCAAGAGTCTTAAAAAGATATGCAATAAATGAACCCGTAAAGCGATATCTCCTGATACATGCTTCAAGTTGTTCTTTGATTTCCGATTCATAGCCTTTCCAGGAACGAAGCTGATAACAATGCTCAATCCATAAATCAACAGTGTAGCGAAGGAGCATCGTGATTTCATTGATTGCTAGAATATTTCCTTTTTGAGCAATCCGTACAAAAGCAATGCTGATAGCATCTCGAATTAATTTATCCTCGTAATCTACCGGGGCAATAAAAGTATACATTTTATCTCTATGCTTATCGCGTATCGCAATCACTTCATTTTCATCTTCATAAAAGTTCAGGGATTCCCATTGGCGTTTTGTCCAAAATACTGAAAAACAAAAATGAACCGAATGTTAGACCGGTGAAACAATGCAACAATCCCTACGAATGTATGTTTAAAGAATATTGCTTGCAGGGCATTCCTCCGAAATCAATCTACTCCATTATTGGAAAACTTTCGGAAAAAACAATCAATAAACTGTTGGATGACGGAATTTTGGAAATTGAAAATATCCCCGAGGAATATATAACGGAAAGATTCAGCAAACATTTTCATGCCATTAAATACGACGTGGTTAGTATTGATAAAGAAGAAATAAAAAATGAACTGAATCAAATCAAATATCCGATTTACTTTTTGGATTATGAAACCTACGCTTTGCCCATTCCTATTTTTGACGGATACAAACCTTATCAAAATATCGTTTTTCAATATTCTCTGCACATTCAAAAGTCGGCCGATTCCAAACTGGAACATCATGCCTATTTGGCAAAAAGCCTGACTGACCCAACCAGAGAATTGGCTGAGTCTTTGAAAAAACTGATTGGGAAAGACGGGACTACCATGGCTTGGAATATGGGATTTGAGAAAAATTGCAACAAGGGCATGGGAGAAAGAGCGAAAGAATATGCGGAATTTTTCAAAGATATCAATGAAAGGATGTATGACTTGATGGCTGTTTTCAAAAAAGGATTCTATATTCACAAAGATTTTTTGGGAAGTGCTTCGCTTAAAAAAGTTCTTCCAGTTCTTGTTCCAAGTCTTTCTTACGGAGAACTTAATATTCACGAAGGAATGACAGCTTCAAATAGTTGGTATGAAATGGTTAGTGAAAAAACCGCAGAGAAGAGAAGAAAAGAAATCTACGATGACTTGCTTAAATATTGCCGATTGGACACATTAGCGATGGTTGAAATTTTAAAAGAGTTGAAAAAAATTATCAATAGCTAAAAAGCACTCCTTACGCTTTGTGAGATAATTTTCCGAAGTAACATAAAAACCGCTTGAGGCGGTTTTTAATGTTGCTTACCGACAAGCTTTCAGGCTCATCGGTCTGCACGATAAAAAATGTATGATGCGGAGGCGAGAGGATTCGAACCTCTGATACCTTGCGATATGCTTGCTTTCCAAGCAAGTGCACTAGACCACTATGCGACGCCTCCAAAAAAATAAATATTACTGAATTTCCCGGATATTCACAAACCGATGATTCCGATCGTCATTCTTTCCTATCAAAACAACTTTATCGCCAATTCCCAGTAATTTATCATCTTGAGCTTTTTTAAGCAAATGTTCAACTACTTCTTCAATTTTTCCATTCTTGAAAAGAAAGGCTTTTATACCCCAAACTAAAGATGATTGATAACAGGTTTTTTCGTTATTAGTTCCAACTAAAATCAGTTGGACAGGCCTGAAATGGGAAATGACTCTAGCCGTAAATCCTCCCCGACTAAGAATGGCCACCGCTTTGGCATTTGAATTGAGAAGCAGACTGCAGGAATTTTTTATAAAATTAACATATTCATTCGAAAGCTCCTGATTGATATTGAAATTGCCAATATCATCGTATGGGGACTCTTCTGTATTTTCAATAATTTCTGCCATAGTCTTGACTGTCTCCACCGGATATTTTCCATTGGCCGATTCTCCCGATAGCATTACTGCATCCGCATGGTCAATAACAGCATTGGTCACATCGCTTACTTCCGCTCTGGTCGGCCTGGGATTTTGAATCATACTGTTAAGCATCTCGGTAGCCACAATGACCGGTTTTAAATTATTTATGCTTTTAGCGATTATTTCTTTTTGAAGAATTGCCACTTTTGTTTCCTTCATCTCGATTCCCAAGTCCCCCCTGGCTACCATTACCGCATCCGTCGCCGAAATTATTTCATCCAAATTTTCAATTGCTTCTTTTCTTTCTATTTTCGCCACAATTTGAGGAAGATTATTATCGCGATTCAGAATTCTTTTTATTTTATTCCGGAGATCTTCAATATCTTTTGCATTGCTCACGAAAGACATCGCTATAAAATCTACTTCATTTTTGAGTGAAAATTCAAGATCCTTCCCGTCTTTTTCAGTTATGGGAGGAATCTTTAGTTTGGCATCTGGAATGTTAACCCCTTTTTCATTTTTAATAACACCTCCGTTCACCACTTCCGCCTTCAAAAAATCGCTGTTTTTCTCGATAACTTTCACACTAAGTAGCCCATCTTCAATCAATATTTCATTTCCAACTTCAATATCCTTGATAATTTCCGGATAATCCAAACCAAAAATTTTCAAATCTTTGTCATTGAGATTTGGAATTTGAGCATCTCTTGAAACAGAATAAACTAATACCTTTTCACCAGGCTTTATTTCAAAATTTTCATCGACAATAGTCCTGATTCTCGGTCCTTGAAGATCGGCTATAATGCCCACATTTTCACCCAGTTCTCTTGAGAGATTGCGGATATTTTCTATGATTTTTTTGTGGCTTGAATAATCTCCGTGTGAAAAATTAAGACGGGCAACATTCATTCCGTTTTTTATCATTTCTCTAAGGATTTCTATTTTTTCCGAAGCTGGGCCGATTGTGGCCACAATTTTTGTTTTTTTTTGCATATACGCAAATAATCGCGAATGTAAATCCAATAAATTCGAATACATTCGCTTTTAGATTAGCAACTATTAGTATCTGTATCTTCGCATAAAAAACAAAAACAGGCAACAACAAAATATTGCCTGTTTTATATCGGAAGTTTTTTAAAATTCTCTATTTGATAAGTTCGAATCCGCCAATTATCGGGAGTTTTTTCATTTCACCTTTAGCTGCACCGATAATACCCATAATCGCCAAAACAATCAAAGCAATCGAACCCAAAGGAAGGATTATAAACCATCCCAAGAAAGGAATAATTCCTCCCACCACATTCACCGCTATTGCCGACAAAAGCAACATCAACTGCTGATTGGCATGAAATTTGGCAAAGGGACTATTTTTTGCGTCAGTAACCAAAGGAATAAAAAACAATATAGGAATAATATAACCCACTATCGCCATTGCTTTATTTTTTTCAGCATCAGCTTGATTTCCTTGCGGAGCAACTGACTGAATCGGAGTCTGTTGTTGTGTTTGTTGTGTTTGTTCGTCCATATTTCACCTCCTTTTTTATTTTATATTTATTACATTTATCTTTTTAAAATATATCATACTCTTCGCTTTTTAGCAATTTTTTATTTTCCCGCGCTAAAGCGCAAATATGCTTCAATGAATTCACTGATTTCGCCATCCAGAACCTTCTCCGGATCGCTGGTTTCAAATTTTGTCCGGTGATCTTTGACCATTTTATACGGATGCAAGACATAGGATCGGATCTGATTCCCCCACTCGGCGCTATGAAATTCTCCCCGTAGTTTTCTTTCTTCCTTTTCTTTTTCCTCCAAATATTTCTGATGGAGCTTGGCTTTGAGTATTTTCATCGCCTGCTCTTTATTCTGAAGCTGAGATCTTTCATTCTGGCAAGTTACCACGATTCCGGTCGGAATATGAGTAACTCTAATCGCGCTATCGGTCGTGTTGACATGTTGTCCTCCCGCTCCTGATGAGCGATAGGTGTCAACTCGTAAATCTTTCGGGTCAATTTTTACCTCTTCCAAATCGGCAATAATCGGCAAAATTTCCACCAAGGCGAACGAGGTTTCCCGGAGGTGATCGGAGTTGAAAGGCGAAAGACGCACCATTCGATGCACTCCTGCTTCACTTTTCAGATACCCGTAAGCATAATCGCCTTGAATTTCTAAAGTTGCATTCTTAATTCCCGCTTCTCCTCCTCTCGATTCATCCAATACTTTTGCCCTAAAATTATTTTTTTCCGCAAAGCGGAGATACATCCGAAGAAGCATCTCAGCCCAATCTTGGGCATCCACTCCTCCAGCTCCGCTATGAATAGAAAGTATGGCGTCATTTTTGGCATAATCGCCCTTCATGAGAGTTCGAAATTCCAATTCGTTTATTTCTTTTTCCAAATCATTTATTTTTTTTTCTAAGTCTTTCTGATCTTTTTCAGTTTCTGATATTTTCAGCAGTTCATCCAGTTCCAATGCTTCTTTTTCAACTCTTTCAATTTTTTCTACTTCTTTCTTGAGAAGTTCCGTTTCTTTCATTATTTCTCCGGCTTTTTGGGAATCATTCCAAAAACCAGGCTCCGCACTTTGGTCCTCTAATTCTAATATTTTCTGTTTTTTCTCTGGTACGTCAAAGATAGTCCCGAAGACTCGGGATTTTAGCGGAAATTAGGTTAAGTTTTTCCTGAAGCTCTTTCATAAATTATTTAAATAATAACAGCAATGCGACCATCAGTCCAATTCCTAAAATAAAATTTGTGAGCTGCCAAAATGATTCCCTTGCTTTTGTGTGTTTGTGAAGTTCGGGAATAAGATCGGAGAGAGCGATATAGATAAAACCCCCGGCCGCAAACGGAACCAAAAAATTAACCAAACTCTCATTTTCTCCTAGGATTAAAACTGCTATCGCTCCGAGAACCGCTGCCAAGGCGGTTATGAAATTGAGAAGCAAAGCTTTCTTTCTGGAAAATCCTCCGTAAACCAGCGAACCAAAATCTCCCACTTCCTGTGGAATTTCATGAAAAACTACAGCGAGAGTTGTCGCAATTCCCACTGGAATGCTGACCAAATAGCTAGCCCCAATGATCATTCCGTCAATAAAATTATGCACGGTATCTCCGGTCAGAATTACATAAGAAAACGGGTGGGGATGTTTTTCGGAAGGAACTTTGTGGCAATGGCGCCAATGCACAAATTTTTCCAAAACAAAAAAGGCAACAATTCCTGACAGTACATACAAAGAAACGCCTAAATATATTCCCGCATTTTTATACGCTTCCGGAATCAGATGGATAAAAGCATCGCCTAACAGCGTTCCGGCGGAAAAACTGACGAAATATATCAGCACTTTATTCAATTTTTCCCGGCTGAAAGGAATAGTAAAAATCCCAATCAGTGAAATCAGACTGACAATCACAACGCTTAATATTGTATAAAGCCAAACGGTCATGAGCCGATGGTCGGAATTGAACCGACGACCTACGCGTTACGAGTGCGTCGCTCTGCCAACTGAGCTACATCGGCGTTGAAGAAAAGTATAATATATAAAACAAAAAGTATCAAATATTTGACTTGGTATTTTTAACTAATTTCTTCCAATTCGCATCCGTCGTTTTTTGAATTTCTTTGATTACTTTCTTATTTTTTGCTTCAAAAAGATGTTTGAATCTCCCCTGCCCTTTCAGAAATTCCTCAATTGGCTTGGGTTTTTTATTTACGTAATTAATTACGTAATTTCCGTCTTCGATTTCATAAAGCGGCCAGAAATTGGTTTCCGTGGCTAGCTTTCCCATTCGGACATATTGCGAAGTGGGAAATTTCCAAAGATTGGTGCAAGGCTGAAGCACCAACAAAAATGACGGCCCTTTGGTTTCTAAAGCTTTTTTGGCTTTCATCGCTAAATCTTGAGGATACGCCACATTCGCCTGTGCCAGATATTTAATATTATGCGCTTTCACAATTTCCATCAAATCTTTGCGCTGCACCGTTTTTCCAAAAGATTCAAGTCCGGCCGGCTGCGTCTCTGTGTTGGCTCCATACGGCGTTCCGCCCGATCTTTGCCCTCCGGTATTCATATACCCTTCATTATCATAACAGACATACAAGAAGTCATGACCGCGTTCCAGCGCTCCTGAGAGCGACTGGAGGCCTATATCATAAGTTCCGCCGTCCCCTCCAAAAACAACGAGTTTAGCTTTTCTCTTTAATTTCTTTGCTTTATATAAAGCTTTTTGAGCCGCTTCTACGCCCGAAATGGTTGCCGAGGCATTTTCAAAAGCACTGTGGATGTAAGGCACTTTCCAAGCTGTGTAGGGATAAATTGTTGTTGTTACCTCTAGGCAACCTGTCGCATTAGAAACCACAATTGGATCTTCCGTCGCGCCAAGCACAGTTCGAACAATCGCCGGAATTCCGCATCCCGCGCAAGTGGTATGCCCCGGCGCTAATTTTTTGGTCAGCTCTTTATTCATAAAAAAAATGTTTTTAGATGTTCTAATTATAACAGTTTTTCGCTTTTATGTAATCCGGATTAAACCGGTAAAAATGGCGGCGAAAACTCCAGCTAGAATATCGTCAAATATGACATATCGCGGGGTATTAATTTTATCGAGCACGCATATCGGCCAAAACTTCAAGACATCAAAAAACCTGAAAAGCGCAAAACCAATGATTAAATTCCATCCAGCAGAATTATTTTCCATTAAAAACGGAATTCCGGCGATCATCATTCCCAAAAATTCATCTGTGATAATCCAGGAATGATCGACTTTTCCATTTGCCTTATAGCTTTCGACATATTTGATTGATAAAATATAAATGAAAATAAACACCGCCAGCGCCGCAAAAATCCTAACGCAGAGACTTTGGATGCTATATTTCAATAAAAACAGAAAAATAGCCGAGACAACACTGCCAAGAGTTCCTGGGGCGTATTTTGAAAAACCTATTCCTCCCAGCGACAAAAAAATACGCTTAAATTCTTTAGTCATTTCGTTGATTTGCCCATTTTTTTATATATATCCATCCGCTATAATACGCTAAAAATACCGCAATAATTCCAAGAATATATGCCAGATATTGAAACCAATAAAACCTAGGATAAATCAGAAAAAGCAAAGCAAAAAATATCATTGCAATCTGAAAAAATGTTTTGAATTTTGCGCTTTTAATAGCCGGGGTAACAATTCCCTTTGCCAGCATATAATTTTTCAGCCCGTCAATAAATATTTCCCTCAAAAACAAAAGAAGGAAGATTAATTTCGGCATTCCGGCAACACTAAAAAGGAAAAAATAAAAAATCAACGTCAAAATCTTGTCAAAAATAGGATCGAATACTTTTCCAAAATCGGAAACAACTTTCCATTTTCTGGATAAATATCCATCCAGCCAGTCGCTAATTGAAGCCAGCAAAAAAAGAATGAAAATTATCAAAAAACGATTTTCTAAATTGGACATGAACAAACCGGCTATAGCTAAAGCCATAGCTCCGCGACCGATAGTGATTACATTTGGAATTTGTTTTTTACTAATCATACTACCAATATGTTTTTTTTACCTTAAATATATAAGCTAAAAAATTAACTATCGGATTCAAAAACAATCCGCAAAGAATGGCAAAAACAATTTCCTTCCACCCCCATTCGACTACAATGCTGGTAAAAAACAAAAATCCGATTATATAATCAATTTGATCGAAAGGAACAAATGGTCTTCCTGCTTTAATGCCAAGCTGTCTCTTGAAAAAACTTTCAATTAAATCTCCAAGCAGCGCTCCAAAACCCGCTAAAAATCCAAATAGCAGAAACTGCCCTAATCCAGACAATTTTTCTATTTTAACAATTCCCTGAAAATCCAAAATATATTGCAAAAAAGCTATAACTATTGAAAAACCAACGCCGACAATAAATCCACGCAAAGTTTTATTTTCCCCAAAAATTCTCTTCCCAAAAACACTTTTCCCGAAATCAACTGGCCGATCAAATGATTTCAATATTCCCAAACGGCTGGCTATTTGCGGCGCCATATTGGCTGCAAAAACCGGAAAAAGCAGATAAAAAATATTCAAGTAAGCCATTAGAAATTTTTTATTATTTTATACCATGGCTTACGCATTTAACTACAACAAGACGCTTTTTTGGAAGCGCGACTATAAAATAGTCGCCATCGTGCCGAAGCAAGCGGATTGGCAGATACAAATGCGCAAGTCTTATTCTATATATCTAACCTCCTTTGAAAATTTCCACTTTAGAAGATCTTCGAAAACTTTTTCAATATCTTTTTGAAAAACATCTCTTCCTCCAAGTCCGTAAACATAACTTTGTACCGGAACGCTGATTTGAGCGGAAAACAAGGAACTTACAATGTCGGAATAAATCGGCGGATAGGCGCCGAAAGACATCGCCTTGTCGAATACAGCAATTCCTTTGAGTTTTCGAAGGGCGTTTGAGATATTGTCATATGGGAAAGGACGGAATAATTTTATTTTAAGAAGCCCGACCTTTTTTCCTTTGTTTCTCATTTTGTCAACCGCTTCTTTGGCGGTACCTGCTGTCGAACCGGCAATCACAATCGCATACTCGGCATCCTCCATCTTGTATTTTTCAAAATAATCATATGATTTTCCGAAAGATTCTTTAAATTCTCCGCAAACTTTTTTATACGCAATCAGTGTTTCTTTAAAAGCTTCCTCTTGCTCAATTTTAAAATCAAAATAGGAATTTTGAAGCGCCAAGAATCCGAAACTCACTGGATCGTCAAAATTCAAAAGTGATTTTTCCGGATTGTATTCTCCAACGAATTTTTTGACATCCTTATCTTCAAAAATATTTACCCTTTCAACTGTGTGCGAAGTATGAAATCCATCCATAATTACCATCGCCGGGAGTTTCACTTTTTCCGCCAGTTTCATCGCGATAATACCATTATCATAGGCTTCCTGTGCATTTTCGGAAAAAATTTGAATCCAGCCGGCATCGCGCACCCCCATTGCATCACTATGATCTCCGTGGATATTGAGCGGCGCTGAAAGCGCTCTGGCACTCATATACATAAATATCGGCAGCCGCATTCCACTGGCAATGTAGAGCATTTCATTCATATAGGAAAGCCCTTGAGAGCTGGTCGCCGTTACCGCTCTGGCTCCTGCCGCGCTAGCTCCAATCACGGCGCTAATTGCGCTATGTTCCGATTCCACTTGAACAATTTCCGTTGAAACTTTTCCGTCCGCTTTCATTTTGGCAAATGTTTCAATAATCGGAGTTTGAGGAGTAATTGGATAAACCGCCATAACATCAGGATCGATCTGCCGCAAAAACTCTGCGGCAATAGTCCCGCCAGTCATCGCTTTAGTTTTATGATTCTTATTCATCATATTTATCTTATTCAACTTTTTTCATAATTATTGCTTTTACTGGACATTCAATTGTGCAAACTCCGCAACCTTTGCACCATTCCTGATTAATCGAAGCAACTCCTTTGGATTTCTTGTTTTTTCCGGGATGGATATTGGAACGAAGTTTGATGCAGGCTTCAGGACAAAACAAAACGCAGGTTCCGCATCCAATGCATTTTTGAGAATCCACTTCCGGAGCAACAGATTTCCAATCTCCTGTCTTCGGAGCTTTATTCAGATCATTTTTTATAGTTGAACTGTTACATTGAGTCATAAGCTTTTTCCATCGCTAAAATATTTTTCTTTACCAACTCTTTTCCAATTTTATCATTAAAAATACTTTCAAAAATAACGATAACATTTGAAAGCTTTACCAATTCAGTGATTTTAATAAGCCGGCCAATTATGGCCACGTTGGGATTCGGACTGCCAATTACTTTCATCGCCAGTCCGGAAGCATCAATGGTGTATATTTTCCCTTTAAGATCTATCAAATCCGAGCTAACATCTTTTGGTGATTTTTTCGAATTAACCAGAATAATACCATCTTCGCCGAGATTGATATTTTTCAATACCCCCTTTTTTTCCAAAATAGTTTCATCCAAAATAACAAGCACGTCGGGACTGTTAATCGGTTCCGCAGTTCTTATTTCTTTTTCAGAAATCCGAAGATATGTTTTGATGGGTGCTCCGCTCCTTTCCGGACCAAAATCGGGAAAAGCTTTAACAAACTTACCCTCCAAAACTCCAGATTGAGCTATAATTTCCGTCGCCGTTTTTGCTCCTTGTCCGCCACGGGCAAGAAACACTATATTTATAATATCTTCATTGAATTTCATAACTTAATAATAACACAAAAGAAAAGGGATAGAAAGAAGAAACAGCATTTTTGGTTGGCTGTCTCTTCAAAAAATATTACATTGTTTCTCTTTGATTATTTCGCTAGCTCCTCATCGATAATCTTCTTAATGTCGTCAAAGGTTGCTCCTCCGCTAATCGCTTGATCGTTTATGAATATTGAAGGAGTCCCCGAAATTCCGAAAGAATCAGCCTCGCTTTTATTGCTGCTAATTTTGTCGGAGTATTTCTTGCCATCCAGACATTCATTAAACTGCGCTGTTTTGAGTCCCAACTGCTGGGCATAATTTTTGAAACTTTGCATTCCTGTTGTTTTTCCCCAAACGCTCTGATTAGCAAAAAGCTTGTCCGCATAAGCCGAAAATTTTCCTTGCTCATTGGCGCACTCTGAAGCCAGGGCTGCATTTTCTGCTTGCGGATGCATATCGAGAGGAAAATTTTTATACACTAGCGATATCTTGTCCGCATAACCGGCAATAACTTTTTTAAACGTGGTTTCATGAAACGCCTTGCAATATGGACATTGAAAATCCGAAAAGACAAAAAGTTTAACATTGGAGTCTTTGTTTCCTATCTGAATATCATCTTCTTTGATTTGCATTGCTTCAATATACTTGCCAGGCTGGATTCCCAAATCGGCTGTTTTCAAAACATAGAAATTATCAACCTTGTTAAAGACAGTGGCTGCCTGTTTAAAAAAATCGGTTTTTTCGATGTCTTGAGAAAAAACAAAAGCAGGAATAGTTTTTATGCCGAATTTCTTAATTGCATTCTCTCCTGCTTTAGAATTCTGATCAATTTTTTCTGCGAGCACAGTTGGAACCATCCTGTGAATTCCAAGCACCAATTCATCAGGATTGCATGCTTCGCAAGTATCATCGGAAATAACTTGAACTTTAACAATGGGATCGCTGTAGGCTACCCAGGTTCTTCCTCCGAAGTTAAAAATATCAGTTTGAGCTAGTTTCTTAGGAGAAAATCCTCCTCCCCTAAACAACTGAATCACATCAACAAAGATGCTTCCAATAAACAATCCTCCCAGTAAAATTACCAGGGAAATTAAATTTTTTACCTTTTTGTCTTTATTCCCGAAATGTTCTTTTTTTGTTGGCAACTCATTTTCCTCGATAACATCGGAGGATTTCTTTTCTTCTTCCATTTTCAGTAGTAGAAATTCGACAATTTATATTGCCATAAATTATTGAATTTCTTTTTTACTAAATTATTAGCTTTGCCCAGTCTATAATTTTTTTGAAATAAGTCGAAATTTCACTGCTGGACATCATTTGACGCGGATTATTAAATAAAATAACTTTATTGGTTATTGGCATCTGAAGCAGGAGCAGTTTGTTGCGCAGCAGCGCTTTGCTCGGCTATCTCTTTTTTAATTTTTTCAAAATCATACGCTTGCCTCTGTGATGGAATTGAACCATCGTTAAATCCGATAGTTATTCTTTTTACCGCTTCTGTTTTAATCACCACTCCTAGGAGAAATCCCAATATTAAAAACAGGGCAAGCTCGAGTCTAAAATCTATCCCCTTCTTTAAGCGAGCTTCTTTCTTTTCATCATCAATAATATCGGCTTCTTTAATTTCTTTTTCTTCTTCCATAATATTAATTATTTATTTACCCTATAATTATACCAATTAGACAAAATGCAAGCAATATTGCAAGAAAATCCATATTGTTTTGTAATATTATTCCTTTCTAAGCGCTTCCATCGGGCTTAAATTTGATGCTTTTTTGGCAGGATAAATTCCAAAGATGAGACCGGTTATAGCCGAAAAACCAAATCCGATAGCTATTGCCTTCAGCGTTACTGGAAATTTCAAATCATATCCGAGATTAGAAGCCAGATGTTCGAAAACCCCAGCAAGAAAAAAACCGACTGCCACACCTAAAATTCCGCCTAAAACCGTCAAAAATATAGCCTCAAAAAGAAACTGTTTCAAAATATCCGATTTTTTGGCGCCAATTGATTTTCGAAGTCCTATTTCAGCCGTCCTTTCTACCACCGCCACATACATCACATTCATAATCCCCACTCCTCCAACCACCAAAGAGATAGAAGTAAGCGCCAGAAGCAAATAATCAACTACATTGAAAACCTTGTCCAAAATATCCTTGATTTCAGCAATTGAATTAACCGCGAAATCTTCATCTTCCGATTTTTTAATATTATGCTGGCTCTTCATCACGTCGGTAGCTTGCAAAATAGTAAATTCCGGCTTGCTCATATCATTTATCTTAAAAACTGCAAATTGAATATGGTCAGTTCCCAAAAGTTTTTTTTGAAGGGTTCTAATCGGAAGATAAATAGTATTGTCATAATCAAAAAATCCGCTCGATCCCCTTTCCTTCAGAATGCCTTTTACTTGAAATCTTTGCCCCTTAATCTTAATGCTCCGGCCAACCGCATCGCCATCCCCGAATAAATCCTTCTTAATTCCGCTTCCCAAAACTGCCACTTGTTTAAGTCCCAGATCATCTTCTTCAGTAAAGGGTTCCCCTGAAATTATTTCGGTTTTTTCATCTGCTTCAAAAATACCGGCTGTCATTCCCATTATATTTGCTTGCTTGTTTTTATTCTCAAAGCTTGTCACCTGCTGGCTCATTACTCCCCCATACCAAAGACCGATATTGGAAAGCTTTGCCACTGCTTTAGCATCATCCAACTTTAAAGTAGTCAGCTGTTTTCCAAACTGGCCGGAAACATTTTCTGAAGAAGTTTTGCTTACCTTGGGAACTTTTGGCTCAATTTGAATTATGTTGCTCCCAAAAGATTCGATTTGACCCACCACATATCCCTTTACTCCTGCTCCCAGAGCCAAGACTAAGATGACTGAAACAACTCCGATTACGATTCCCAGAAGCGACAAAACAGTCCTCCCGACGTTGGAACGAATGTTTCCCAGGGCTAATTTGATTGAAACGATTAATTCATGCATAGGCGGTAATTTTAAATTATTCGTATCTCAGTGCTTCCATCGGACTTATTTTTGAAGCTTTGCGGGCAGGATAGATTCCGAACAAAATTCCGATAAGAACCGAAACTCCAAAAGCCACGAGAATAGAAGGGGTAGAAATAATAAATGGCCAATGATAATTTAGAGCCTGGATAATGACCGAAGCAATAAAAGCCAAAAATATTCCCAAAATTATGCCGATTATTCCGCCTAGCGAAGAAATTGTCGCCGATTCAATGAGAAATTGAGAAGTAATTTCGGAGTTTCTTGCTCCGACTGCTTTACGAAGTCCGACCTCCCTTACTCTTTGATTGACAGCAATAAGCATTACATTCATAATCCCCACTCCTCCAACAATCAGAGAAACTGTTCCGATCGCTAGAAGAAAATAACGAAGGATGTTGGTAATGTTAGTGATCGTCTCCAAGGCTGAAGCCTGATCGCGAACAGAAAAATCATCTTTGGACGGATCTTTAATGTTATGCCTTTCTCTCAAGGTCGTTTTCGCATTAGCTATCGCCGAAGGAATAAGATCGGGATTTTTTATTTTAAGCCTGGCATAAGAAAGATAATTTATTCCCAAAAGTATTTTTTGTCCTGTCTTCAGGGGAACAAAAACAGAATCATCCTGTCCAGCAAGACCGAAAGAGCTAGAACCGCGCTCTTTGAATACTCCTATAACGTTAAAGTTTTGCTCTTTTACTTTAATCGTCTTTCCAACCGGATTATCGTTTCCAAAAAAATCCAAAGCCATCTTGCTTCCTACAACCGCCACTTTTGATAAGTTAGCCTCTTCTTCTTTGGTGAAAAATCTTCCATTTTCCACTTCAGCTGTTTCTACGTTGATATAGCTTGCTGTAGTTCCCGTAAAAGAAAGCGCTTTATCCAAACCCCCATAAGAAACTGTTTCGGATCCGATAACATAGCCGGCTCCAGCTTCCACCTCTGGAACATTTCTGGTATTTCGAAGCGCTTCCAGATCGTCATAAGTAAAAGTAGTAATAGAAACTCCCATAGCTGCCGGAGGAGGACTGTTGTCATCTGAAGAAGCTCCAGGAATAACTCCGATTAAATTTGTTCCAATCCCCTTTACCTGATCCAAAATTAATTCTTGCGCCGATTGCCCGATAGCCATAATCAAAATCACAGAACCAACTCCGATTATAATCCCAAGCATAGTCAAAAACGAGCGGAATTTCGCCGCTGTTAGATTCTTGTAGGAAATTTTTATCGGATTTATTAAACGCAAAATTTTCAATGATCAATGACCAATTTACAATCAATTTACAATGACTCAATTTCCAATGTTTGAAAATTAATTAATTGAAAATTGAAAATTCACTGAAAATTGTAAATTGAAAATTGAAAATTTATTTTAGGAGTTCTCCATCTTCCGCTATTTTTCTGTCTTTGACTAAATCATCGGCTACAATTTGTCCATCTCTTACATACACAATTCTCTCTGCATGCTGAGCGGTGAATGTTTCATGGGTCACTAAAATAATCGTATGCCCCTCTTTGTTAAGCTTTTGGAGAATTTTTAAAACTTCTGTTCCTGATTTTGAATCAAGATTGCCAGTCGGCTCATCGGCAAAAATCACATCTGGATTATTTACCAAAGCTCTCGCGATGGCTACTCTTTGTTTCTCTCCTCCAGAAAGCTGATTGGAGAGATAACCGATGCGATGTTCCATCGAAACCGATTTTAAGGCATTTTCCACTTTTTCCTGGACTTTTTTCCGACTTGTCTCTCCGTGATCATAGAGAAGCGGAAGCTCGACATTTTCAAAAACCGTCGTCCGGGGAAGAAGATTAAAAGTCTGAAAAACAAAGCCGATTTTCTGGTTGCGAATATATGATAATTTTTCTTCGGAAAACTTTTCCGTATTCTCACCTTCAAAAAGATATTTCCCTTCGGTGGGCTTGTCCAAAAAACCCAGAATTTGCATCAAAGTTGATTTCCCGCTTCCGGACGGTCCCATAATCGCGACAAACTCGCCTTTTCTCACCGAGAAAGAAACCCCGCAAACCGCGGTAGTTTTCACACCCTCACTTTCATAGGTTTTGCAGAGATTTTCGACAGCTATAATTGGCTTTTCCATAAAATAAAATGCCATCTCGAGCGAGCGATAGCGAGTCGAGAGATCTAATAAGATATATTCTAATTAGATTTCTCCACTCGATTATTTCTCGTAAAACTCGAAATAATCTCGGTCGAAATGACACAGGAAATATTCTCAAAATCACGATTTATAACTACTTCTCGCTTGTCAGCGTTATCACTTTTTCCCCGCCTTTCAGTCCTGAAGAAATTTCCACTATTCCATCGTCTCCTTCAAGACCGGTGGCTACAAAAACTTTTTCAGTAATATTATTTTTTTCGTCTTTCAAAACTTCCACGTATTTTTTGTCGCCTTCAGTTTTCACAGCGCGAAGCGGAATGGCAATCACGTTTTTCTTTTCGGCGGTTTTGATGTCTACATCGCAGCTCATTCCAGGCTTGATTCTCTCATCAACATTATCCAGTCTAAGTTTTACTTTGTAATAAACTACATCTTGAATCACTGTTGAAGCCGGCTCTATTTTAATGATGTTGGCTTCAAATTTTACATCAGATGGAAAAGCATCAAAGGAAATGTCTGCTTTCTGGCCCAAGGATACTTTAATAATATCCGATTCAGGAACATCAGATTTAATCTCCATTTCTCCTTCCGCCACCGTCAAAATAGTTGAATTAAAAATGGCAATCTCTCCAAGGTCGGCATTTCTCTTGATAATTGTTCCGGCGATCGGAGAATAAATATAGGTTTCACCAATCTTTATCCGAGCCGCGCGATTCAAGGCTTCTGCCTTTCTAATCAAAGCTTTTTGAGCCTCTCTCTGTTCTTTTTCATAAGTGCTTTTATTATCCTTCATGTAATCATAAGTTTCGTCATAATATTCAATATCTTGGTTAGAAGCTTCGAGCTCAGCAAGAAGAGTGCTTGGATCAACCTTGGATAAGCGCTGTCCCTTTTCTACCGTATCGCCGACATTAACATTCATTTCTTTCACAATCCCGCTGGTTTTGAATCCCAAATCTATTATGTTTTCAGGATTAATTTCTCCTGTTACAGAAACTGTTTGTTTTACATCAATTCTTCCAGCCTCTTCGGTTATATATGTCGTACTGGTTTTTTTCGAAGAGAAATAAAAAATTCCTCCGCTAATTAAAGCCAAAACAATAACTACCCAGATTGTTCGCTTTTTCCACTTTTTCATAAATAGAACCTCTAGATGAGTTTTGCTTGTCTTTCTTCCTCATCCAGCGCTTGATTAACTAATTTATCCGCAATTTTATTTTTTTCCCTTGGTATATGATAAAATGAAACCTTCCCAAAATCAAGCATCAAATTCCAAACTTCGATGAATAGTTTTTGTATTTTTTCTTCTTTTATTTTATACACATGATTCAGCTGTCTTTCCACTAATTCACTGTCTAAATAATTTTCTATCCATATATCTTTCAAATTATCTTTTCCGACTAATTGTTTAAGCTTTTTCAAGCCAAAAATAACCGCTTCGTATTCGGCTTCATTGTTGGTCTTTTCTCCGATATAATGTCCGAATTGTTTGTGCAATGTTTCAATGTAAACACCAACACCCGCCGGCCCGGGATTATTCCTCGACCCGCCGTCGGTATACATCACAATCTTTTCCATAAGATAATTTTACCAGTATTTTTAGCTTTCAGCAAACAAAGAAAGAAAAACTCCCTGCTGCAAACAAGGCCTCCGAAGAATATTTAAAATTTTTATCTTAATTAAAATATATCAGAAACTCTCCCTAAAGATATTTGAGTTATTTGGTTATCATTATAATTATCAACATGGGTCGCTATACAAAGAAATGCTATGCTAGATCCTTTCACTGCAAACCAGACTCTTGGAAATTGATTAGGCCTTAAACCCGGAACAGCCAATTCAATTTTCCATATGCTCCACAAGTCATTCTGCTTAATTCTATGTAATTTTGCCGGTGCGATTCTTTGTTGTGGATTTAGCGGATGAAATTGAAACTCACACAACATTTTAAACGCTTCCAGCGCTTTATCCAAAAAAGAAAACCGCCGCTTTAATTTGGCAGTTTCTTTTTCGAATAAGGGATGTGAGATAAAATCAATCATTGCTTTTAAAATCCGTACCGCGATAGAAAGCTAACTCATAAAATATTTCGTCTCCTGGTTTTGTTCCGGAATATGGAGCTTCCGCGTGAGTCAGGTCTTCAAGTTGCTTTCCATTCAGATGACCGTACTTTTTAATAACTCGACTTAGTATTTCCTTCTCTTCGTCGGAAAAAATAGAAGTTTCGGGTTCTTTTAGGCAAGTATAGACTTCCGTTGGATTGTATCCATTTCGCTCATTTACAGATTTTATCTGTATCATTTTTTCTTTCTCCATTTCTTTTGTTATCATATTTAAAGAAACTGGTACTGGTCCCATCGGTAAAGATTTATATTTGTCTCCCGTAAAATATTTTTGATTTTTCTCAAAAAAATCAAAATCAACGAAATAAAGCAATTTCGCCAGTTTTTTCTTTCCTCTTATTTCCTTGCCCAACTTAGAGCAAAGATAAAGAATGACTTGTTTATATTTTTCAGTCTTTAGGGACATATGAATTCTTATTTATATGATAACATGAAGGCGCTTTTTTACAACCGTATCACTCCTATGTATTACAACTGCAGGATCAAAAGATTCGTTTTTTATTCTATCAATAATTATAGTGATATGATATCATTGCAATCCAAGATTGTCAAAATTGCCAAAAATACTCTTGTCTCTGCCTTTCAACGGAGATTTTAATTTGTCATTCCTGCGAAAGCAGGAATCTACACAAACGATAATTGAGAGCTTAATATATAAATTGTTGGATTAGCGTAATTCGATAGTGTAGATTCCGGGTCAAGCCCGGAATGACATGTAAGTTATACATCCAAATTCTTCACGCTCTTGGCATGAGTCTGGATGAAGCGTTTGCGCGGTTCGACGTCCGATCCCATCAGAATATCAAAAATTCGATCGGCTTCTTCTGCGTTTTCAATCTTCACCTGAAGCATTCTCCTGCTATCCGGATCCATAGTTGTTTCCCAAAGCTGTTGGGGATTCATTTCTCCAAGACCTTTATAGCGCTGAATATTTATTCCCGCAATTTTCTCTCCGCCTTCATTGGTGTCAGTTTCAATAACTTCTTCATCATCAGATTCCGGTTTTGTAGTTTGTGCTTTGTTTTTTGTTTGCAATTTGGAATTTGTGCTTTGTATTTTAGACATTTCCTCAATAATTTTGTCCCGCTGTTCATCAGTATATGCATAGCGCACATCTTTTCCTTTTTTAAGCTGATAGAGCGGGGGACAAGCGATATAAACATGGCCTTCAGTCACCAATTTTTCGAAATAGCGATAAAAGAAAGTCAGGAGCAAGGTTCGGATGTGCGATCCATCTACATCAGCATCGGCCATAATAATAATCTTTCCATAGCGAAGACGCGTTAAATCGAAACTTTCTCCAATTCCCGCTCCCAACGCAATTATTATCGGCTTTAACGTGTCCGATTTCACTACTTTATCCAAACTGGTTTTTTCTACATTAACCAATTTTCCCCGAAGAGGAAGAATAGCCTGAAACATCCGGTCTCTTCCTTGCTTGGCGCTTCCGCCTGCAGAGTCTCCCTCAACGATGTATAACTCTGACTTTGCCTTATCTCGTGTTGTACAATCCGCCAATTTTCCGGGAAGAGTCATTCCTTCTAGAGCGCCTTTGCGAAGCACTGCGTCCTTGGCCGCCCGCGCCGCCAGTCTAGCTTTAGCTGTAAGCACGCATTTTTCAATCATTGCCTTGGCATTATTGGGATGTTTTTCCAAAAACTCGGAAAGCCCCTCGGCCGTAATACTGGAAACTATTCCGCGAATTTCTCCATTTCCCAATTTTGATTTCGTCTGTCCCTCGAATTGCGGATTGCGAAGTTTAACGCTGATTACCGCCGTAAGCCCTTCATGCACATCTTCTGCCGTCAAACTTCCGTCTTTTTCTTTGAGCAAATTATTTTTCTTCGCATAATCATTTAGCACGCGAGTAAGAGCTGCGTTGAACCCGGTTACATGCATTCCACCTTCGACTGTGTAAATATTATTGGCAAAAGAGAAAAGATGCTCTTTGAATCCATCGGTATACTGTAAAGAAACCTCGACGTAAGTATCTCCGATTTTCTTTTCAATATAAACCGGAAGCTCATTCTTAACGTTTTTTCCTCTATTCAAAAATTTTACAAAAGAAACAATTCCTCCATCAAAGAAAAATCCGTATTTTTTTGATTTATATTCATCATCTTTTCCGGTAACTTCCCGAAGATCATCAATAGTTATTTTAACTCCCTTAGTAAGATACGCCTGCTGGCGAATATAATCCAAAATCTTGCTCCAGCTAAATTTTATCTCAGGAAATATTTCCGGATCAGGCTGAAACGTGATCGTTGTTCCGGTTCTTGTTGTTTTGCCGACTGCTTTAACCGAAGCCAGAGGTTTTCCTCTTTTATACTCCTGTGTCCAAATCTTTCCTTCTCGATGAACTTCCGCCTTGGTCCAAACTGAAAGCGCGTTTACCACCGAAACTCCGACTCCGTGGAGTCCTCCGGAAATCTTGTATCCGTCTCCGCCAAATTTTCCTCCAGCATGAAGAACGGTGAGAACTGTTTCCAATGCGGATTTTTTAGTCTGAGGATGCATATCGACCGGGATTCCTCGTCCATTATCAATCACTTCAACGATTTCTCCCGGAAGAAGCTTTATTTTAACTTCCGTACAATGCCCCGCCATCGCTTCATCGATAGAATTGTTCACTACTTCCCAAACCAAATGGTGAAGGCCTTCAAGCGAAGTTCCTCCGATATACATTCCCGGACGCTTTCGGACTGGCTCCAATCCCTCCAGAACTTGAATAGATTTTGCTCCATATTCAGATTTGCTTTTTTCAATTTCTTTCTTAGTCATAATATTATTTCGTTAAAAAATACAATTCTATTAAAAATATCCCGGCTACTGACAATAATCCGTCCCACCAGGTTAAGAATCTAAAGCTTTGCAACATCAGGAGAACAATTGCCAGCAATGACAACAACATTCCTTGCCTGAAACTTATTCCCAAATCAGAAAGAATCACTCCATCTTTTCCAAATTTCCTTCTCAAAAATGAAAGCATTAAAATAAATATTCCTGTTAAAAGAAGAAAAAATGTAAAATAGAAAATTAATTTTACTGGAACTCCTCCTTTTTCAGAATCAGTATAAAATATTACCAAAACCCAAGCTGCTAAAGCTAGCAAGGTGCCAGAACGCATCCCCCAAAGATACGATTTAAGAGTCATAATATTTCCATTTTTATATCTATTTTAGCCAAATATCACTATGCTATTATAGCGCCTTTTTAGCATTCTGGCAAGAGAAAAAAGTAGATGAAATTTACTTGATATAAAGCAAAAAACAGCCTCGAAAAATAAGGCTATTTTTATAAATTTTGCGGGGACGGCCGGGATCGAACCGGTGACCTTCTGCGTGACAGGCAGACGCTCTAACCAGCTGAGCTACGCCCCCATATTCCTTAATAAGATTGTACCGGGAGTGAGAGTTGAACTCACGACCTCGGGCTTATGAGTCCCGCGCTCTAACCAACTGAGCTACCCCGGCGTTATAACTCATTTAAACAAAAAACGTAAAGTGAAAAACAAAAAATATCTGTCACCTATATTTTATTTTCTCTTTACGCCTACTTTCAAAAAATGTTGCGGGGGCAGGATTTGAACCTGCGACCTCGTGGTTATGAGCCACGCGAGCTGCCAGACTGCTCCACCCCGCTATAAAATCTGCTTAAATAAACAGTCCTTCAATTCTATACAAATCATAACCGTCTGTCAATTATTCCATAAACTCATTTTCAGTCAGAAATTTCGCATAGATATCAAGGACTCTTTTTGCCTCTGCTTTTTCAATATTAAATGACGGATCGTTTATTATTTGATTACGAACTTTATGGGCTTCTTCAAGGTGTTCCTCGGCCTCAAGCTGTTCGGGATTCAGCGTTTTCATTCTTTCAATCATATCATTTCCTTTAAGCCCCATCGACTTGAAAATTCCATCGATTATTTTGTCAGCTTCAATGATTGCCAGCTTATATTGAGAATAATTGCCAGTGGAAAGACAAGCTTCTATTTTGTTCCATTTTTTTCTCATTTTACTCTTAGAAACAAGAGGGACATTGGCTCCCCTGAAGGCCGTACGAACATCAGCGCCAAATCCGCGAATCATCAAAAGCATTATGATATCAGCGAAAAGAACCGTTACATATACGGCTAACAAAAATTTAAGCGCAAAGAAAAATGGCGATTGGATAAAACCCTGAAAAATTTTCGTTATCCCCAAAAAAATTAAATTAATATCCATATTTATGAAAAAATAAATTAATTTATTTCAAATGCATGCGCCGCGTTCAAAATTCCCTCTTCGTCAAACCATTTTCCCATAAGCTGTCCTCCGATCGGAAGTTCTTTGCCATCTTCTTCGTTAATCTTGCCAATCGGAAAAGAAATAGCAGGAACTCCGGAAAGATTGGCTGAAATAGTAAAAACATCAGAGAGATACATTCTAAGAGGATCTTCTGTTTTTTCTCCAATTTTAAAAGCCGTTTCCGGAGTAGTCGGAGAAAAAATAAAATCGACTTCCTCAAGGGTTTCTTCAAAATCTTTTTTGATAAGTGCTCTAACTTTCTGAGCTTTGAGATAATAGGCATCATAATATCCGGCAGAAAGCGCATAGGTTCCTAGAAATATTCTTCTTTTCACTTCCTTTCCAAGCCCATATTTTCTGGTATCCAGATAGGTTTCAAATAAATTTCTGGCTATTCCATCGAAATCGGAATCTTTTTGATCGTCAGCTCGAAAACCGTATTTTATTCCGTCAAATCGCGCCAAGTTGGAACTTACTTCGGAAGGCATAATAAGATAATAAGCGGCCAACGAATATTTGCTGTGCGGCAAGCTTATTTCTCTAACTTCTGCTCCCATTTTTTTGAATTTATCAACCGCTTCTTGAAATTTCTCTTTAACTTTTTCATCCATTCCATCTGCCATATATTCTTTCGGCACACCAATTTTAATTTTGGAAATATCTCCGGTTAGATAATCTTCGTATTTTTTTCCGAATTCGCTTGCCACTGTTGCATCTTTTCCATCTTCGCCGATTATTCTGGAAAGCACAATCGCCGCATCCTCCACTGTTTTTGCCAGTGGACCGATTTGATCTAAGCTAGATGCCATCGCTAAAAGACCGTGACGCGAAACTCTTCCATAAGTCGGCTTCAATCCCACAATTCCGCAAAATGAGGCTGGCTGACGAATCGATCCTCCTGTATCGGATCCAAGCGCCCAAACCGCTTCGTCTCCTGCTACAGCCGCAGCGCTTCCGCCGGAAGAACCTCCGGGAACCCTTTCTAAATCATTGGGATTTCTTGTTATTTGATAAGCGCTGTTTTCCGTGGAAGAACCCATCGCAAATTCATCCAAATTGGTTTTTCCCAGAAATACAGCTTTCTTTTCTTTTAATTTTCTGATTGCAGTAGCATCGTACGGAGCAATATAGTTATCCAGAATTTTCGAAGCGGCAGTAGTTCTCACTCCCGCGATACACATATTATCTTTTATCGCGCAAGGCAACCCTGCTAAAATATCCACTGCTTCTCCTTTTTTTATTTTTTCATCAACCGCCCTCGCCTGTTCCAGCGCCAAATCTTTAGTCAAAGTAAGATAAGCTTGAATATCTTTATCTTTTTTTTCTATCTTGCCAAAATATTCTTCAGTAAGTTTTGTTGAAGTTGTTTCGCCGCTGATTAATTTTTCATGGAGTTCTTTAATCATTATAGTACTGATTTTACTTTCACGTAATTATCTTTTCTTTCCGGAGCGTTATTCAAAATATCCTCGCGCTCTTTTCGAGCAACTTCTCCCCTTTCATCCTTTCTGGAAACATCGCTTCTCCCTGTAATATGGCCTATCGGCTCGATGCTATTCGTATCAAGTCCTTCCAGCTCCTTGAAGTAATCTAAAATCTCCGAAAGATTTTTTTGGTAATCCTCTATTTCCTTATCTTCAATTCCAATTCTGGCGAGACTGGCTATATTTTTTACTTCATCTTTTGATAATATCATAATTTTAGCCTATTTTATCAATTCCTTAAACTCTCCTTCGTTGATAATTTTAACTCCTAGCTCCTTGGCTTTCTGATACTTCGACCCCGGATTTTCTCCTGCCAAAACATAATCAGTTTTTTTGCTAACCGACGAAGAAACATCTCCTCCCTTCTTCCTAATCATATCCTTAGCAACGTCCCTTGTAAAGTTCTTAAGCTCTCCGGTAAGGACAAAAGTCTTGCCATCGAGTTTGTAGCTTGCGTTTTCTGGCTCATTAGAAATTATTATTTCTACTCCCAATTTTTTCATTCTTTTTATTAATTCTAAATTATTTTTTTCAGAAAACCAATTGGATAAACTTTTAGCTGATTTCTCTCCTATGCCTTTAATACTAGCCCACATTTCCACTGAAATTTTTGGAAAATAATTTATTAAGTCATTTAGATTTTTAATTGATTTCTCTTTGTCATTCCCGCGAAAGCGGGAATCTACATTACCGTAAATCTGAAGCGTAGATTCCAGGTCAAGCCCGGAATGACATAAAAGCGTGCTGATATTTTTGCCAACTAACAGAGCAGTTTCTTCTCCGACATGCCTGATTCCCAAAGCATAGAGAAATTTTGGAAATTCTATTTTTTTGGCATTCTCAATCGCTTCTACCAAATTTTTGGCTGATTTTTCAGCAAATCTTTCCAGCGGTTTCAAATCCCCTTCGGTCAATTCGAAAATATCGGCCATATTGGAAATTATCCCCTCATTCATCAGGTTTTCAACTATTTTTTCTCCCATCCCGTCGATATTAAATCCTTTCTTGGAAACAAAATGGATTAGGTTTTCTTTTTCAATCGCAAAACATTTTTTATTAAGGCAATAATGAGATGCTGAGAGTTGAGATTTGGGATTTGAGAGTTGAGAGTTTTTATTTCTCTTTCCCAGATCTCCTATCTCCTCTCTTTTCACCCCGCCTCCGCAAATCGGACATTTTGAAGGCATATGAAAAATTTTTTCCTTGCCGATGCGAAGATTTTTCAAAACTTCCACTACTTCCGGAATAACATCGCCGGCTTTATGGATTATAATCGTATCTCCGATTCTCACATCCAGACGCCTGATTTCGTCTTCATTATGAAGCGTCGCTCGGCTCACAGTTGAACCGGCCACTTTTACCGGCCGAAGATGCGCTACTGGAGTGAGCGCGCCCGTTCTTCCTACTTGAACTTTTATATCCTCCACAACAGTCGTAACTTTTTCCGGAATAAATTTATAGGCTATAGCAAAACGGGGAGATTTTCCGGTATATCCCAATTTTTCTTGCAATTCCCTGGAATTCACCTTGACTACTAATCCGTCAATTCCATATTCTTGCTTGTTGCGCCTATCTTCCCATGATTTGAAAAATGCTTCTATTTCTTCAATGGTTTTGCAATATTTATAATTCGGATTAATTTTAAATCCTAAATCTTTCAGTAATTCAAGTTCTTCAATTTGAGTTTTGGGAAAATTTCCTTCCACTTCTTCAATATCATAAATATATGAATCCAATTTTCTTTGAGCGGTTACCTTAGGATCCAACTGCCTAATTGATCCGGCCGCGGCATTTCTTGAATTAGCAAAAAGCAATTCTCCTTTTTTCTCCCGCTCTTTGTTCATTCTTTCCAGGTCTCTCCTTTTCATCCAGACTTCTCCGACAACAATAATATTAATATCCTTATTCAATCTCAGGGGAATGCTGTTAATTGTTTTAATTTGCTCGGTTACATTTTCCCCTATAATACCATCTCCCCTTGTTGCTGATTGAACCAAGAATCCGTTTTCATAAGTTAAAACAACTTTTAGTCCATCAATCTTAATTTCACAGCAATAATCTACTGATGACTTATGACTGATGACTGATGACTTTTCCAATAATTTTCTATTTCTCTCTTCCCAATCTTTCATTTCTTCAATTGAAAAAGCGTCATTCAGCGACCACTGCCTAACTTTATGCCGAACCTTTTGAAATTTATCCAGTGGCTCTCCGCCTATTCTTTGGCTTGGAGAATCCACACTTCGAAACTGAGGATATTGCTTTTCCAATTCCCTCAGTTCCTGCATCAATGAATCGTAAATTTCATCGGAAACGTCCGGCTTGTCCAAAACATGGTATTCATACCGCATTTTATCAATTTCAAAGCGCAGTTTTTCTATTCTATTTTTGGCTTCTTTTTTGTCCATAGATTGATTATACCAGCCAAACCAACAAAAATCGACAATCCTATCGAGGTTCAACCTCGATAGGATTTAAAAATTATGCTACAATAAAATTATGGAAAAACCACAATTTGTAGAAGATCAAATTTATCACATATACAACCGTGGCGTTGAAAAAAGAAAAGTATTTCTTAATAAAAAAGACTACTTTAGATTTATTCATGATATGTTTGAATTTAATGATGGAAATCCGGTGATAAATAATTTTAACTACCTAAATTGCATTAAAAATAAAAAAACTATCGAGGTTCAACCTCGATGTAACAAGCCAAGAGAATTGTTGGTTGAGATATTAGCTTTCGTTCTTATGCCCAATCACTTCCATTTTTTGTTAAAACAAAAACAAGAAAACGGCATAACAAAATTTATGCAAAAAATGGGAACCGGTTACACGATGTATTTCAATAAAAAGAATGAGAGAGTAGGATCTTTGTTTCAAGGAAGATTTAAAGCTGTTTTAATTGAAAAAGAGTCTCATTTCATATATCTCCCCTCTTATATTCACTTAAACTCATTGGATTTAATTGACTATCGAGGTTCAACCTCGATAGAACTAGAAGAAAAGTTGGAATTTTTGGAAAATTACAGGTGGAGCAGTTATCCGGATTATGTTGGACATAAAAACTTTCCGTCGATAACATCAAGAGATCAATATCTTGGATTTTTTGGCGGGCAAGATGGATACAAAAACGAAATCAAGAGACTTCTGAAAGAAGACAAGAAAAGAATATCCGAAGAAATAAAAGAATTGACCTTAGAATAAACTATCGAGGTTGAACCTCGATAGGAGTCGATAGGAGTCAATTATCTATATGTTGCGACAAAAATCTTTAAACCTTTCATTCTGCAGGCGTCGAGCTGACGCAACGAATTGACACGCCTTCATTTCCATCAAAGTCACTAGAAGATACATTACCGGAGCCATCATATTCTATAAATACAGGAAGCTTATTTTGATTTGAGTTTCCCAGTATGTGGAAGGGGCTAAGATTGAAATCACCCGACCAAAGCATGCCCTTGGAATTACGCGACATACTGATATTCGGTGACGTATTACGATAGCCAGCCAATGGAAGATTGAAACCATTTCCTGACCCGCATCCACCGCTTGCAACGCTTAACCATTCATCTTCTGGGCCACTGGTTATTGGGACGTCCATAAGCCAACCGTCCGGACACAGTCCCTGAACTGCCTCTCCTTCATATGATTCGCCATTCATTGCTACCAAATAAGGATAAAATGCTCCATAAATTGCTCCGCAGGAATCCTTGTCCCCATTTTTGTTCGTACAATTGCTATCACCCGAATAACAATAATAATCCGATCCAAGAGTCAAAGGATTTCCGCCTGGCGTCTTTGAAGTACGCAAATTTTCAGCAAACCAGCATTGGTTTCCGATTTTTATTGTTTCATATTCATTTTCATTATATTTACAAGTGTCTCCGCATGAAACACTCGTGCAACTGCTTCCAGCTACCGCCATATTCACCG